>NC_022357.1:1500000-1745000 GCF_000297055.2 Sulfuricella denitrificans skB26
AGTATATGGCGGGCCAATACTGGCTACATTCACCGACCGGGACTTGAGTTTGGCCGGGCGCGTCGTGTTGCGTACGGCGTCAGGTCAGGAAACGCGGTTGTTGCGCTTCGAGCGCCCACTGGTGCGGTTGCCCAACCTGGCTATACACATGAACCGGGAAGTGAATGAACAAGGCCTGAAGCTCAACAAGCAGACCGAACTGCCGCTGATTCTGGGCCTGCTGGGTGAAGGCGATGATGCGGAAGTGCAGTTGCGCAAGCTGTTGGCCGATAAAGTGCAGGGGGAGGCGGCAGACCTGCTGAGCTGGGAACTGAATGTCTATGACGTGCAGAAGGGTTGCCTGTGGGGCGCGAACGAGGAGTTCATCGCCAGTCGCCAGCTGGATAATCTGGCATCCACTTATGCTGCCCTCGCGGCCCTGATCATGACGGAGCAGCCGACGGCTACCTGTGTGGCGGCCTTCTTCGATCACGAGGAAGTCGGCAGCGAGAGCGCCACCGGGGCCGGTGGCAGTTTCGTCAGCGACGTACTGACCCGCATCGGTTTCCAGGCGGAACTGGACGAGGAGGACAGGCGCCGTGCCATGGCGCGCAGCTTCTTCATCAGCGCCGACATGGCCCATGCCTACAATCCGAATTTTCCGAATGCCTATGAACCCGGTCACAAAGTGATGGTGAACGGCGGACCGGTCATAAAGACCAACGTGAATCAGCGCTACACCACTAACGCGGAGACGTCAGCCCGCTTCATGGGTCTTTGCGAGAAGGCCGGGGTGCCGTACCAGCAGTACGCGCATCGCAGCGACCTGGGTTGCGGTAGTACCATCGGTCCTGTGGTGGCGGCACAACTGGGTGTCGCCAGCGTGGACGTCGGTTCGCCCATGTGGGCGATGCATAGCGCGCGCGAAAGCGCCGGTGTTCATGACCTCGCCTATATGATTGCGGCCCTGACGATGGCTTTCGGCAGTTGAAACAAAAAAGGGTATCCGCTCTTCGGCCAGAACGGGTATTCGTTGGAGAATGCTGGCAATCTGCCGATGTCCGCTTTGGGGCGCATGGCTAAACTGGCGCTTTGTGCAAATTCTGTTGAAAAACTCGCTTTTATTTATGGCGTGGTATCGGACTAAAAATGGATTTTTGGTACTTGAGAGATTTGTGGCGGCGTTGTCTGAATGAATCTTGCGTTAAATGTCTTCCAACCTGCCTTTGATGCAGGTATTGGATTTTCTTCCTCGCTTTTCACTCTGTGCAGTAATTCCTCCCGGCGTTCCTTGAAGAATTGCCCGCTCACAGTCACAAACCCAGCCGGGAGCTCATCATGGATGCGATGGCAGGCTGGGCACATTTCTTCGTGAGCCTGAGCCGGCTTGGATGCCCATTGCCAGCATCCTTCGTGATAGACGGGCAAGCCGTGGGTTCGGGCAGTTTGTGCTTGATTTTGTAGGCGTCATGACTGTGCTGCATCTATGCGATTCAACGTGACTGACTAGATCGCCAGCATGTCCATAAATTCGTTCACCGTCGTCGTTTCAAGGCGTTTTGCATCCATGCACAATCCAAGGATCGCATGCGACTGCTTGGCGGGAAATCTCCGCGCCAGGTTCACCCTGAATTTCTTGACCAGCTCGGGGATGCCTTCCGCGCGGCGGCGGCGATGTCCGATCGGGTATTCGACCGCGATATTTTCGGAGTGGCTGCCATCCTTGAAGAAGATTTGCAGGGCGTTGGCGATGGAGCGCTTTTCGGGGTCGAGATAATCCTGGGTGTATTGAGGATTCTCGACACATTCCATCTTGTCGCGCAGGGCGTCGATGCGCGGGTCGGCGGCAGCCGCGTCTTCGAAATCGGCGGCGGTAAGATTGCCATTCAGGAGGCCAATTGCGGCCATGTATTGGATACAGTGGTCGCGGTCGGCCGGATTGTGCAGCGGGCCTTTCTTGTCGATGATGCGGATCGCTGACTCGTGGGTGGTGATGACGATCTTGCCGATCTGCGCGATCTTCTCTTGCGTGTTCAGACGGTCGCCCACCTGGGCATGAAGTTGGAAGGCGGCTTCTATTGCGGTCTGGGAATGGAATTCGGCGGGGAAGGAAATCTTGAACAGAATCTGCTCCATCACGTAAGAGCCGTAGGGACGCTGGAATTTGAAGGCGTTGCCTTTGAACAAGACGTCGTAGAAACCCCAGGTCTTGGCAGTGAGGGCAGAGGGGTAACCCATTTCACCTTTCAGCGTCATCAGCGCCAGGCGCACTGCACGGCTGGTGGCATCACCCGCCGCCCAGGATTTACGCGGGCCGGTGTTGGGCGAGTGGCGATAGGTACGCAGGGCTTGGCCATCGATCCAGGCGTTGGACACGGCGTCGATGATCTCATCCCGCGAGCCGCCCAGAAGCTTGGTTACAACGGCAGTGGAGGCGATTTTTACCAGGATTACGTGATCGAGCCCAACCCGGTTGAAGCTGTTTTCCAACGCCAATACGCCCTGAATTTCATGTGCCTTGATCATGGCGGTCAGCACGCTCTTCATGGTCAGCGCGGATTTTCCGTGTGCTACGCGGGTGCGAGAAAGCCAATCGGCGGTGGCAAGGATGCCGCCCAGGTTGTCGGAAGGGTGGCCCCATTCGGCGGCCAGCCAGGTGTCGTTGAAATCCAGCCAGCGCACCATGGCGCCGATATCGAACGCGGCTTTGACAGGGTCGAGCTGGAATTGCGTCCCCGGCACCCTGGCGCCGTTAAGCACCACCGTATCGGGCACTATCGGCCCGAGCAGCTTGGTGCAGGCCGGGTAGGAGAGCGCCTCCAAGCCGCAGCCCAGGGTGTCCATCAAACAGTATCGGGCGGTATCGTAAGCTTCCGCGGATTTGATTTCGTAATCGCAGACGTAGTCGGCAATGTCCACCAGAACCTGATCGGGTTCTGGGCGGACGTTGGAGGTGTGGGAGGACATGCGGTTTCCTTTTAGCTAGAAAAACAATTTTTACCGCAAAGGACGCAAAGGAAAATCTAGCTTGCATTCCTTCGCGAACCTTTGCGTCCTTTGCGGTTAATGGGTTTGGCCTCTTTTTTCAATGGGCAGGTAAGGGCGATTTTCCGGCCCGATATATTCGGCATTCGGTCGGATGATCTTGTTGTCGATGCGCTGCTCGAAGATATGTGCCGCCCATCCGGTGGTGCGGGCGATCACGAACAAGGGGGTGAACATCTCGGTCGGAACGCCCATCATGTGGTAGCTGGAGGCTGAATACCAGTCGAGGTTGGGGAACATCTTCTTGGTTTCCCACATCACCGATTCGATGCGGTCGGAGATGTTGAACAGGTTCATGTTGCTGCCATCCTCGCATAACAGGCGCGATACGGTCTTGATTGCCACGTTGCGCGGATCGCCGATGGTGTAGACCGGATGGCCGAAGCCGATGATGATTTCCTTGCGCGCGATGCGGCTGCGGATGTCGGCCTCCGCCTCGTCCGGGCTGCGGTAACGCTGGATGATCTCCATTGCAGCCTCGTTGGCGCCACCGTGCTTCGGGCCTCTGAGCGCGCCTATTGCGCCAGTGATGCAGGAATGGATATCGGATAGCGTGCCGGCAATGACCCGTGCGGTGAAGGTGGAAGCATTGAATTCGTGTTCGGCATACAGGATCAGCGATATATCCAGCGCCTTGCTCTGGAGGTCAGAAGGCACTTTGCCGTGCAGAAGATGGAGGAAATGGCCGGCCACGGTGTCGTCGTCCGTTTCCAGCTCGATGCGTTTCCCGTTGTGCGAATACTGATACCAGTACAGCAGCATCGAGCCGAAAGAGGCGACCAGACTGTCCGCGATGTCTTGCGCACTCTGGAGATTGCGGTCGGGGTTCTCGGGCTGCAGGATGCCCAGCATCGAGCAGCCGGTGCGCATCACGTCCATCGGATGTGCAGAGGAAGGGATTTGTTCGAGCACGGTTTTCAAAGCCTCTGGCAGGCCTCGCAGCGATTTCAGCTTGTGCTTGTAACCGTCCAGCTCGGATTGGGTGGGCAGTGCGCCATGAATCAGCAGGTAAGCGACTTCCTCGAAAGTGGACATTTCTGCCAGTTCCAGGATGTCGTAGCCGCGGTAGTGCAGGTCGTTGCCACTGTGGCCGACGGTACACACTGCCGTGGTTCCGGCCACCACGCCAGACAGGGCGACTGATTTTTTCTTTTTTGGAGCGTTATCCGTTTCACTCATTTGTGTGGTCTCCAAATGCAGTCAATCACTGATCCGCAGATGCACAGTTTTTTGAGATATGGGGTTTCTCTGTGCCTCTGTGGTTAATTGTTTTTTTCTTGAGAAAACAGCTGATCCAGTTTCTGCTCGTATTCATGGTAGCCAAGGTGCTCGTAAAGATCCATGCGCGTTTGCATCTGGTCGAGCACTTTCTTCTGCGTTCCTTCACGTCGAATGGATTCGTAGACGTTTAACGCGGCCTTGTTCATTGCTCGGAAAGCGGACAGAGGATAAAGCACCAGGGAAACGTCCGCACCAGCTAACTCCTCAACAGTATAGAGCGGTGTCGAGCCGAATTCGGTGATATTGGCGAGCACGGGCACTTTTACTGCTTCGGAAAACTTTTTGTACATGGGAAGCTCGGTGATCGCTTCCGGGAAGACCATGTCCGCACCCGCCTCGACGCAGGCGCAAGCGCGATCGATGGCGGACTGCAAGCCTTCCACCGCCAAGGCATCGGTACGGGCCATGATGACAAAACCGTGATCTGTTCTGGCGTCCACAGCAGCCTTGATGCGATCCACCATCTCCGCCTGCGAGACTATCGCCTTGCCAGGACGATGGCCGCAGCGTTTGGCCAGCACCTGATCTTCGATATGCACGGCGCCTGCGCCAAATTTGATCATGGCCTTGACGGTGCGGGCGATGTTGAAGGCGCCACCGAAGCCGGTATCGATATCCACCAGAACCGGCAGGTTGGTCGAGTCGGTAATGCGACGTACGTCGGTTAGCACGTCGTCGAGGGTGGAGATGCCGAGGTCGGGCAAACCGAGCGAGCCCGCCGCTACACCGCCGCCCGAGATATAGAGCGCCTTGTAGCCCGTATGTTCTGCCAGTTTGGCATGGTAGGCATTGATCGCGCCGATGACCTGCAGAGGTTTCTCAGCGGCAACGGCGACGCGGAAGCGCGCGCCAGCGGATAAAATCTCTGTCATGTCTTACCCTTTGTGGGAATCGCTGTTGTTTTGCAAAGCATAAATTCGAGGAATGAGTATAATGTTATCGAATAAAGTATATGTCAATAATTAGCTTATGTAATATGTCTTATATAAGACAGTGGATAATTTTTATTGATCGTGCTAGGGTTAAAAAAGGCAAGGGCAAATCATGACTAAATCGCATTCGACTCCTACATTCAGACCGCTCTATGAGCAGATCAAGATTCTGATCACGCAAAGCCTTGTGGCTGGCGAATGGCGTCCCGGCGAAGTAATCCCCAGCGAGCTGGAACTGGCGAGCCGGTTCAAGGTCAGTCAGGGAACAGTGCGCAAGGCGATCGACGAGCTCGCAGCGGATAATATTTTGGTGCGGCGCCAAGGGAAGGGGACATTTGTCGCCACCCACACCGAAGAGCATACGCAGTACCGTTTCCTGCGCATCGTCGAGCTGAGCGGCAAGAAAGAATTCCCGGTCAGCGAGTTGCTGCATTGTGAGCGCGGCAAGGCCGACAGCATTGCCGCGGAGCGACTCGGACTGAAGCGTGGAGCGCCGATCATGATGGTGCGCCGTCTGCTCCGGTTTTCTGGAGAGCCGGTGATTCTGGATGATATCTGCCTGTCCGCTACCCTGTTCAAAGGACTCAACGATGCTTTGATCGCTGAGTTTGAGGGTACGCTCTACAGCCTTTACGAATCCCGCTATGGCACCCGGATCATCCGCGCCGAGGAGCGTATCCGGGCCGTCGTGGCGGACGAAACTGTTACAGGCCTGCTCGGCATCCCGCCAAATGCACCGCTGCTGGATATCGACCGGGTGGCTTATACTTACGGTGATCAACCGGTGGAATGGCGCGTTAGCCGCTGCAACACACAACATCACTGCTATCTGAACGATCTGGGCTAAAAATAGTCCTGAGTTAAATTCAGTGCTGAGTCCTGAGTAATTAGCGGACCAGGACTCAGGACTCAGGACTCAGGACTTTTAAAGAACTCAGGATTAAACAACATGACTACCTTGAATCAACAGGCTCTTGATTATCACGAGTTTCCTCGACCGGGAAAAATTTCGGTAGAGTCATCCAAACCCTGTGCCACAGCACAGGACCTTTCCCTGGCATACACCCCTGGCGTAGCCGAGCCGGTGCGCGAAATCGCCAAAAACCCGGAAAACGCCTACCGCTACACTAACAAGGGCAACCTGGTTGCAGTAATCACCGATGGTACCGCCATTCTTGGATTGGGCAATCTGGGGCCACTGGCGAGCAAGCCGGTGATGGAGGGGAAGGGTATTCTGTTCAAGCGCTTTGCCAATATCGACGTGTTCGATATCGAGGTCAACGCGCCCAGTATCGAGTCCTTTATCGAAACCGTGGTTAATATTTCGCCGACCTTCGGCGGCATCAACCTGGAGGATATCGCTGCACCCCACTGCTTCGTGATCGAGAAAGCGCTCAAGGAACGGCTGGATATTCCGGTTTTTCACGACGACCAGCACGGTACCGCGGTGATCATTTGCGCAGGCCTGCTCAACGCGCTGGAGATACAGGGCAAGAAGCTGGAGGACGTGAAACTGGTATGCCTCGGCGCCGGCGCTGCCGGACTGGCAGGAATGCGCCTGCTGATTTCTATGGGTGCAAAAAAGGAAAACATGCTGCTGGTGGACAGCAAGGGGGTGATCCATGCCGAACGTAGCGACCTGAACGTCTACAAGCAGGAATTTGCCAAAGATACCCCGCTACGCACGCTGACGGAAGCCATGCATGGCGCGGATGTGTTTATTGGCGTTTCCGGTTCCAACCTGGTCAGCCAGGACATGATAAAAAGTATGGCGCCCAGGCCGATCGTGTTCGCCATGGCAAATCCCGATCCTGAAATACTGCCTAGTGAAGCCCACGCGGCGCGCGATGACCTGATTATGGCCACAGGACGCTCCGATTTTCCCAACCAGGTCAATAATGTGCTGGGATTCCCGTTTATTTTTCGCGGTGCGCTGGATGCACGCGCCAAGCAGATCACCGAGAAAATGCTGATAGCCGCCGTAAAAGCGCTGGCCGAACTGGCGCGCGAGCCGGTGCCGGAAGAGGTGCTCAAGGCTTACAACGCCAAGGAAATGACTTTCGGCAAGGACTACATCCTGCCCAAGCCGTTCGATCCTCGCTTGATCGAGCGCATTCCGCCGGCAGTGGCGAAAGCTGCTGATTGACCTGGAAGATGAACAACCGGCCACAGAGCTCATAGAGGCCACGGAGAAAAACCAGGGTTTTTAATCGCCCTATACTTGGTGTGCTCTGTGGCAAGGGCATTTTTGTTGATTGTGCTTAAATCATTCGGAGGCGACTATGGCAAGAAAACGCCCCATGTATCTTAATTTGTTCAGGATCAAGTTGCCCTTGCCGGGTATCGTCTCCTTCCTGCACCGGGTCAGCGGAGCTCTGCTGTTTATCGCCATCCCCCTGTTCCTTGCTGCACTCCAACTTACGCTAGGCTCTCAGGCAGACTTCGACACAGTGACACAGGGATTTGAAAGTCCGCTGGTCAAATTGGTGTTGATAGCCCTGTTGTGGGGCTATTCTCATCATTTTTTTGCTGGCTTGCGCTTCATCGCCATGGATATGGGTCTCGGTGTGGAACTCGCTAAGACCCGTCGGAACAGCTGGCTGGTTATGGCTTCCAGCCTGACCCTGACGGCGATAACAGGGGGGTGGCTATTATGGTAGAGCGCATCGTCAGCGGAGCCCATTACGGCCTGCGCGACTGGTTGATGCAACGCGTCACGGGCGTCGCCATGGCGCTTTACTCGCTTTTCATGGTGGCCTTTCTGCTGACTCATCAGCCGCTTCAGTTCGAGGAATGGAGCGGTCTGTTTCAAAATCAGTGGATGCGCCTTGCCAGCCTGCTTTTCCTGCTCAACCTTTACCTCCACGCCTGGGTCGGGGTCAGGGACATCTTGATGGATTATGTGCACCCTACCGTGCTCAGGTTGACACTCGAGGCGCTGGTCATACTCGCGCTGGTCGGCTGTACTGCGTGGTCGGTGCAGATTTTATGGAGTATTCGATAGTGGCCATCGCCAAGCGTACTTTTGATGCATTGATTATCGGTGGCGGTGGGGCGGGCCTGCGTGCGGCGCTGCAACTGTCCCACGCCAATCTGAAGGTGGCGGTGGTGTCCAAGGTCTTTCCGACCCGCTCCCATACCGTTTCCGCCCAGGGCGGCATTGCCGCGTCCCTGGGCAACGTCAGCGAGGACAACTGGCACTGGCACATGTACGACACGGTGAAAGGATCGGATTACCTGGGCGACCAGGATGCCATTGAATTCATGTGCCGACAGGCCAACGAGGCAGTGATCGAGCTGGAGCATTTCGGCATGCCGTTCGACCGCCTGCCCAATGGTAAAATCTACCAGCGGCCGTTCGGCGGAATGACGCAGAATTATGGCGGAGAGCCGGTGATGCGCACCTGTGCCGTAGCCGACCGAACCGGCCACGCCATGCTGCATACCTTGTACCAGCGCAACATCGCTGCCAAGACCCATTTTTTCGAGGAATACTTCGCGGTCGATCTGGTGATGGATGGTCACGGCTATGCACTGGGTGCGGTGGCGATCGAGATTGAATCAGGCGAGCCGATCTTTATCGAGGCGCGCGCCACGCTGCTGGCAACGGGGGGCGCCGGGCGCATCTTCAGCGCCACGACCAATGCCCTGATCAATACCGGAGATGGCCTCGGCATGGCGCTGCGCGCCGGTATTCCGCTCGAGGACATGGAATTCTGGCAGTTCCACCCGACGGGCATTGCCGGGGCCGGTGTGCTGGTGACAGAAGGGGCGCGCGGCGAGGGCGGCTACCTGGTCAACAAGGATGGTGAGCGTTTTATGGAGCGCTACGCGCCCAGCGCCAAGGACCTTGCTTCGCGCGATGTGGTGTCCCGTGCCATGGCAGTGGAAATCCACGAAGGGCGCGGCTGCGGCAAGGACGGCGATTACGTCGAGTTGAAGCTCGACCATCTCGGGCCGGAGGTGATCCAGCATCGCCTGCCGGGCATTCGTGATCTTTCCATCAAGTTTGCTCATGTCGACCCGATCGAGGCGCCGATCCCCGTGGTGCCTACGGTACACTACATGATGGGCGGCATTCCCACCAATCTGCAAGGGCAGGTGGTAATGCCGACCACTACCGCCCCGGAGGAGGCCGTGCTCGGGCTTTATGCCATCGGCGAATGCGCCTGCGTTTCGGTGCATGGCGCCAACCGCCTGGGCAGCAATTCACTGCTCGACCTGATCGTGTTCGGACGCGCTGCAGGCAACCATGTCATCGAATACCTGAAGGAAAACCCATTCCCGCGCCCCATACCGGATGGCGCCCTGGATCTGCCTATGACGCGCCTGAGCCGCTGGGATACCAAACGCGACGGTATTACCGTGGACGAGTTGCGCGAACAGATGCGCAAGACCATGCAAAGGCATTGCGGCGTGTTCCGCAAGGAAGAGGTACTGCAGGAAGGGGTAAGGGAAATGCTGGAAATTGCTGCGCGCCTGCCGGATGTAATGCTGCGCGATCACAGCAAGATCTACAACACTGGCCGGATCGAAGCGCTGGAACTGGAAAACCTGATGGGCGTAGCGCTGGCGACGATGATTTCGGCCGCTGCGCGCCAGGAAAGCCGTGGAGCCCATGCGCGCGATGACTACCCGCTGCGCGATGATAACAACTGGCTGAAGCATACACTGTATTTCAGCGAAGGACACCGGCTGGATTACAAGCCGGTGCGGCTGAAGCCGTTGACGGTGGAGCCTTTCAAGCCGAAGGCGAGGGTATATTGAGTAATGGGTAAACGGTGATGGGTTTCCCCATTACTCATTTCTCATCACCAGGAGAATTAAATGCGTTTCTCGATCTACCGCTATAACCCGGAAACCGATTCCAAGCCTCGCATGCAGGACTATGAGCTGGATATCGAGGCCGGCAACATGATGTTGCTCGACGCCATTCTGCTGCTCAAGGCACAGGACGAGACCCTGAGCGTACGCCGCTCCTGCCGCGAGGGAGTGTGCGGCTCGGACGCCATGAACATCAATGGACGCAACGGGCTCGCCTGCGTTACGCCACTGTCCGGGCTCAAGCAGCCGATCGAACTGCGCCCGTTGCCTGGCCAACCGGTGGTTCGCGACTTGGTGGTGGATCTGAGCCAGTTCTACAAGCAATACCGCTCGATCAAACCCTACCTCATCAACAACGAACCGGAACCGGAAATCGAGCGTCTGCAATCACCCGAAGACAGGGAAAAGCTGGACGGTCTGTACGAGTGCATTTTGTGTGCATGCTGCTCAACTGCCTGCCCATCGTTCTGGTGGAACCCGGACAAATTCGTCGGGCCGGCCGGGTTACTGCAGGCTTATCGTTTTATCGCCGATACGCGCGACCAGGCTACCAACGAGCGCCTGGACAACCTGGAAGACCCCTACCGGTTATTTCGCTGCCACAGTATCATGACGTGTGTGGATGTCTGTCCGAAGGGGCTGAATCCCACCGGCGCGATCGGTAAAATCAAGGAAATGCTGGTAAAACGCACGGTATGAGTGAGGAGAGAAGAGTGAGGCGTGAGGAGGAAGATGGCGAAAATAGCAAGGGTTGTTTTACTCCTCACTCTTCACCCCTCACCCCTCACGGCCGTATTAGCTGGGACTGCCGTCGCGGCATGCTGGAACTCGACATTGTTCTGGCGCGATTTATGGCGCAGAATTTCAATCGGCTTACGCTGCAGGAAGTGGACGCATTCAAGGAACTGCTGGCTTATTCAGACCCGGATTTATGGGGCCTGATCCAGGGCGGTGAAATCGGCGTGGATGATAACGAAAGAAGGGTGTTGCTGTTGCTGCGCCAATATTAACTGAAGAGGATTACGAAACATGGGTGAACGCAAGGCTTATCTCCAAATCGACGGTGGTGAGGCAATCGAATTGCCGATTCTTTCCGGTACCCTCGGCCCGGATGTGATCGATATCCGCGGCTTGGGAAAATACGGGATATTTACTTACGATCCTGGCTACCAATCCACGGCCAGTTGCAGTTCGAAAATCACCTATATCGACGGCGACGAGGGCATCTTGCTTTATCGCGGCTACCCCATAGAGCAGTTGGCAGAGCATGCCGACTTCATCGAGGTCTGCCACCTTCTTTATTACGGCGAACTGCCTTCCCAGGAACAGAAGCAGGAGTTCGATTCGATCATACGCCATCACACCATGGTGCATGACCAGGTCAACAACTTTTACCGCGGATTCCGTCGCGACGCCCATCCTATGGCTTCAATGGTTGGGGTTGCAGGAGCGCTGTCTGCCTTCTACCCGGATTCCGGGGATGTGTCCGACCCGCGCCACCGCGAAATTTCCGCCCACCGGCTGCTTGCCAAGGTGCCTACCATCGCGGCGATGAGCTACAAATACAACACTGGGCAGCCCTTCGCCTACCCGAAAAACTCGCTTTCCTACGCAGCAAACTTTTTGCATATGATGTTCTCCACACCGTGCGAGGAATACGTACCCAACCCGGTGATGGTCAGGGCGATGGACCGGATTTTTACGCTTCATGCCGATCATGAGCAGAACGCCTCCACTTCCACCGTTCGCCTCGCTGGTTCCAGCGGCGCCAATCCTTTCGCCTGCATCGCCTCCGGCATCGCTTCCTTGTGGGGGCCAGCTCACGGCGGCGCCAACGAGGCAGTGCTCAACATGCTGGAAGAGATTGGGGATGTATCTAAAATTCCGGAGCTCATTGAGCGCGCCAAGGACAAGAGTAATCCATTCCGCCTGATGGGCTTTGGTCACCGTGTGTACAAGAATTTCGACCCGCGTGCCAACCTGATGCGACAAACCTGCCATGAAGTGCTCAATGAGTTGGGCTGTCAGGATGACCGACTGTTCCAGATTGCCCTTGAGTTAGAACGCATTGCCCTGGAAGACGAGTATTTCATCGAGAAAAAGCTCTACCCGAACGTGGATTTTTATTCGGGTATCGTGCTTCGGGCCATTGGCATCCCAACCAATATGTTCACCGCAATTTTTGCCATTTCACGCACCATTGGCTGGATTACCCAATGGAATGAAATGATTGCCGACCCGGAACAGAAAATTGGGCGGCCGCGCCAGCTGTTCCTGGGTCCGAAAAAGCGGGATTTCGTACCGATTTCGCAACGTAGGTAACCCGCGAAGCGGGTGAGGGGTGAGGAGTGAGGAGCAAAATCTCGGCCAGCGTCGATTTTGGCTTTTCTCCTCACCCCTCACTCCTTACCCCTCACTTGGTGTAATGGAAAAGAGCATGGGCGTAATGAAGGAGATGCAGGACAACTCGGCTCTTTATGGCGGCAATGCACCGTTCATCGAGGAGCAGTACGAGCTTTACCTGGGCAATCCTGCACAGGTTAGCGAGGAATGGCGGGCGTATTTTGACCGCCTGCAGAAAATGCCTGGGGCGGTTGCAACGGATGTTCCCCACGCCCCGGTGGTGCAGTCGTTCGCTGAACGTGCCAGGCATCCCTGTGTTCCGGTGCAGGGCGCAGATGTCGATGCCCTGGTCAACAAACAGATTGCCGTCCTTCAACTAATCAATGCTTATCGCTTCCGCGGCATGATGCGGGCGAACGTCGACCCGCTCAAGCGCCGCGAGTTGCCTGACGTGCCCGAACTGCTGCCTGAGTTTTACGGACTGAACGATGCCGATTTGTCCCATGAATTCAAAACAGGATCTTTTCTGGCCCCGGATTCTTCGACCCTGCACGATATATTGCGGATACTCAGGGAAACCTACTGCGGCAATATCGGTTCCGAATACATGTACCTTTCGGATACCATGCAAAAGCGCTGGATCCAGGACCGGATCGAACCCAACCGTGCGCAACCGCAGTTTTCTCCTGAGAGCAAGCGACGCATTCTGGAGCAGCTCACCGCAGCGGAAACGCTGGAAAAATACCTGCACACCCGCTATGTCGGACAGAAGCGATTTTCACTGGAAGGCAGCGACAGCCTGATCCCTTTGCTAAATCACCTGATTCAGCGTGCCGGCAGTCAGGGCGTGCAGGAGATGGTGATCGGCATGGCGCACCGCGGCCGTCTCAACGTGCTGGTGAACACCATCGGCAAGTTGCCGGGTGACCTGTTCCTGGAATTCGAAGGCAAACATACCGCACATATTCGCCTGCCTTCCGGAGACGTCAAGTATCACCAGGGTTTCTCCACCGACGTCGCTACTCCAGGCGGGTCGATGCACCTTACGCTTGCGTTCAATCCCTCGCATCTGGAAATCGTCAACCCGGTGGTGGAAGGCTCGGTGCGCGCACGCCAGCAGCGCCGCTATGACATGGTGGGTGACCAGGTGGTGCCGGTGCTGATCCACGGCGATGCCGCCTTTGCCGGCCAGGGCGTGGTGATGGAAACCCTGAATCTGTCCAAAACGCGAGGCTTCGGCACCGGTGGCACGGTGCATATCGTCATCAACAATCAGATTGGCTTCACCACTTCCGACCCGCGCGACACCCGTTCCACGCTGTATTGCACCGACGTGGCGAAGATGGTGGGCGCACCGATTTTTCACGTCAATGGAGACGATCCCGAGGCAGTTCTGCTGGTCACCGAAATCGCACTCGATTTTCGCATGAACTTCCACAAGGATGTGGTCATCGACCTAGTGTGCTATCGGCGGCTTGGGCACAACGAGCAGGATGAGCCGATGGTGACCCAGCCGTTAATGTACAAGGCTATCGCACAGCATCCCACCACTCGCCAGCTCTATGCCGACAGGCTGATCGCTGAAAACGTAATTTCACCGCACGATCCCGAGGAAATGATCGCTGCCTACCGCCGGGATCTTGATGCCGGCGTTTCCGTGAACAGAAGCGTGTTGACCAATTTCAAGCAGTCATTTGCGACTGACTGGGCGCCCTTCAAAAAAGGCAAATGGACCGATCCAGCCAACACCAGTGTGCCGAAAGCCGACCTGCGGCGCCTGTCGGGTTTGCTGACAACCACACCCCCAGATTTCAAGCTGCACCCCAGGGTTGAAAAAATCATTGCCGATCGCCGCCTGATGGGGGAGGGCAAGTTACCGCTGGATTGGGGTATGGCTGAAAATCTGGCCTACGCTACCCTGCTGGAAAACGGTTTTGCGGTTCGCTTATCCGGGCAAGATAGCGGGCGAGGCACCTTCTTCCATCGACATGCGGTTTTGCACGATCAGAACCGCGAAAAATGGGATGACGGTGCCTATTTGCCTTTGCAGAACATCGCTGAAAATCAACCCCGTTTTCTGGCTATCGATTCAGTGCTGTCGGAAGAGGCGGTGCTCGGTTTCGAGTATGGCTATGCGTCGGCCGAGCCGAACGAACTGGTGATCTGGGAGGCGCAGTTCGGTGATTTTGCCAATGGCGCCCAAGTGGTGATCGACCAGTTCATCAGTGCCGGCGAGGCCAAATGGGGCAGGTTGTGTGGCTTGGTGATGCTGCTGCCGCACGGCTTCGAGGGGCAGGGTCCTGAACACTCGTCGGCGCGACCGGAACGCTACCTGCAATTGTGTGCCGAAGACAACATCCAGGTATGCATGCCCACTACGGCAGCACAAATATTCCATTTGCTGCGCCGCCAGATGGTGCGCCCCTATCGAAAACCATTGATCGTGATGACCCCGAAGAGTTTGCTGCGCCACAAGGATGCAATGTCGTCGCTGGAAGATCTGGCAAAAGGGAAATTTCATCCGGTTATCGGCGAAGTGGATGCCACGGATCCAGGCCGGGTCACTCGCATTGTGGCGTGTAGTGGCAAGGTCTACTACGATTTGCTGGCGGCACGACGCGAGCGCAATTTCAATCACATCGCCATCATCCGTATCGAGCAGCTTTATCCTTTCCCTGCAGTGCAATTCACGGCCGAGTTGCAACGCTACAAGAAGGTCAAGGAACTGGTGTGGGCGCAAGAAGAACCGATGAACCAGGGCGCCTGGTATCAGACCCAGCATCATGTACGCGAATGTTTGTTGGCCAATCAGCCGCTTTTCTATGCCGGACGCCCCGCGTCAGCATCGCCTGCAGTGGGTTATGCCGCAAAGCATCAAGAGCAACAACAAGCCTTGATAGACGCAGCACTAAACAAATTTCAACAATAATTAATTCATTAAGTTATCGGAGATAGTTAAGATGCTAGTTGAAGTTAAAATACCGGTTTTATCTGAATCCATCTCCGAGGCCACCCTGCTTTCATGGCACAAAAAAGTGGGTGATTCCGTAGTGCGCGACGAGATCTTGATCGACGTTGAAACCGACAAGGTGGTGCTGGAACTGCCCGCGCCTCAGTCCGGCATTTTGGCAAAAATCATCAAGGGCGATGGACTATCCGTGACCGGTAATGAGGTGATCGCCGTGATAGATACCGAAGCCAATACCAGTCCTGAGTTAACAGCAGTCCTGAGTCCAGAGAAAACACCGAACTCAGCACTCTCGCTCAGCCCGGCAGTACGCAAGCTGGTGACCGAGCATCATCTCAATCCGGTGGAAATCAGAGGTAGCGGCCAAGGCGAACGCATCACGAAGGAAGACGTGCTGGCCCACCTCGAAAAATCGGTTAACCCAGTGACTCATGCTGAGCCAGCGAATATCCCATCTGTGGCGACTGCAATACCTGCTGGCTCACGTCCTGAGCAGCGCGTGCCGATGACTCGGCTGCGCGCACGCATCGCCGAGCGCCTGGTTGAGGCCCAGCAAACTGCTGCCATACTCACCACCTTCAACGAAGCCAACATGCAGCCAGTGATGGAACTGCGCAACCGTTACAAGGAAAAATTCGAGAAAGAGCACGGCGTCAAGTTGGGCTTCATGTCCTTCTTCGTCAAGGCAGTAATTGCGGCGCTGAAGAAATACCCGATCGTCAACGCCTCTATCGACGGCGACGACATTGTCTACCACGGTTACTACGACATCGGTATCGCGGTAGGCAGCCCACGGGGCCTGGTGGTGCCGATCCTGCGCGACGCCGACCAGCTTTCCATCGCCGAGATCGAGAAGAAAATCGCCGATTTCGGAGTCCGCGCCAAAGACGGCAAGCTGACCATCGAGGAGCTTACCGGCGGCACCTTCACTATCTCCAACGGCGGTGTTTTCGGTTCGATGATGTCGACCCCCATCCTGAATCCTCCTCAGTCAGCCATCCTTGGCATGCACAAGACCACTGATCGCCCCGTGGCGGAAAACGGCCAGATCGTCATCCGGCCGATGATGTATCTGGCATTATCCTACGATCATCGCGTCATCGATGGTCGTGAGGCGGTGCTGTCGCTGGTGGCAATCAAAGAAGCGCTGGAGGATCCGGCGCGCATGCTGCTGCAGATTTAGGAGAAAGGGAAATCATGTCCGTAACCTATGATGTGGCGGTAATCGGTGCTGGCCCGGCGGGCTATGTTTCGGCTATCCGCTGCGCTCAGCTCGGGCTGAATACAGTGTGCATCGACGATTGGAAAAATGAGGATGGCAAGGCTAGCCTGGGCGGAACCTGTCTCAATGTTGGCTGTATTCCCTCCAAAGTGCTGCTCGAATCCTCGGAGAACTACGAGCGTATCCAGAACAACTTTCCCGCGCACGGCATCACGGTCGAGGGTCTGAAACTGGATGTCGGCACCATGCTGGCGCGCAAGAAAAAGATCGTGCACACCCTGACCGACGGCATTTCGGTGCTACTCAGGAAGAACAAGGTGGCCATCATCCATGGCAAAGCCAGTTTTACTGGCGGAGGCGCACCATGGAAGCTCGAAGTTGTGCAGCATGACGGAAAGGTGGAATCGGTTGAGGCCAGGCATGTGATCATCGCTACCGGTTCTACTCCGCGCCAGCTGCCACAGGTGCCAGTGGACAACAAGCGGGTGGTGGACAATGTCGGTGCGCTCGACTTCAAGGAAGTGCCGAAAAGGCTTGGCATCGTCGGTGCCGGCGTCATCGGTCTGGAACTGGGCAGCGTATGGCGCCGGCTGGGTTCGAACGTCACCCTTTTCCAGCCAAACGATACCTTCCTGCCTAGCGTGGATGACCAACTCGCAGCCGAGGCGTTGCGCATCTTTACGCGCCAAGGACTGGCGATCCATCGTGGCGTCAAGCTCTCCGCGATCAAGGTGAGCAGAAAAAACGTCGCTGTTGAATTCGAAAACAAGGAAGGTGTCCAGAAGCTGTTGTTCGACAAGCTGATTGTGGCGATCGGGCGTGCTCCCAATGCTGCCGGCCTGGATACCGACAAGGTTGGACTCAAGTTCGATGAACATGGATACATCGATGTGGACGAGCATTGCCGCACCAACCTGTCGAATATTTACGCTATTGGTGATGTGGTGCGCGGGCCCATGCTGGCACACAAGGGTTCGGAGGAAGGGGTTGCAGTGGCCGAGTTGATCGCTGGACAGGCCGGGCATGTCAATTACGAAACTATCCCGTGGGTGATCTATACCTCACCGGAAATCGCCTGGGTAGGGCAGACCGAGCAAGCGCTGAAGATTGCTGGAGTGGAATACAGCAAGGGAATCTTTCCTTTCAGCGCCAATGGCCGCGCCCATACCTTGCAGGAAACGACGGGCCTGGTCAAAGTGCTGGCCGATGCAAAAACAGATCGCATCCTCGGTGTCCATATTATCGGCCCGTGTGCCTCTGAATTGATCCAGGAAGCGGTGGTGGCTATGGAGTTCGCGTCGAGCAGTGAAGACCTCGCTCGCATTGTGCATGCCCATCCCTCGCTTTCGGAATCCTTGCATGAGGCGGCACTGGGCGTAACCAAGCGATCGATCCATATTTAATGTTTGCTGACGATGTATTGAACATGAATCTGGTGGAATGCGTCCACCTGCGGGCCAGTCAACTCAGTATAGTGCTGGATGAGGCGCAACAGCACGCGGTGAACCGTCTGCAGCGTCTTTACGATTCCTTGCTTGAAAGCGAAGCGCACAAGAACCGGTTTCTGCATAAATTGTTCGGCGGAAAACAGCATCATGTACGCGGACTGTACTTGTGGGGCGGGGTCGGTCGCGGGAAAAGCTTCCTGATGGATGTTTTTTTCTCCAGTGTGCCACTTGAGCAGAAGAAGCGGGTGCATTTTCACCGCTTCATGCAGGATGTTCATGCCGAGCTCGACACCATCAAGCATCACGCCGACCCGCTGGTGATCGTGGCGCAGCGCATTTCACAGCAGGCGCGTCTGATCTGTTTCGATGAATTCCACGTTAGCGATATCGCCGATGCCATGCTGCTGGGGCGGTTGCTGCGCGAACTACTGCAGCAAGGAGTGGTACTGGTCGCCACTTCGAATCATAAACCGGATGAACTTTACATGCACGGTCTGCAGCGCAGTCGATTTCTGCCCGCCATCGCCCTTCTCAGGGAACGGCTGGATGTTGTTGAAATCGACGCCGGCGTCGACTACCGGCTACGTATGCTGGAAAGGGTCAAGGCCTATCATCTCCCCCTCGATGAGGCAGCTGAAGCCAATCTGGCTGCTGCTTTTTCCAGTCTTGCCGGCGGTGAATGGGCTAGCCATATTTCCCTGGAGATAGAGGGTCGCCAGATCATAGCAACACGCACAGCGCCCGGCGTGGTTTGGTTCGAGTTTCTGAGTATTTGCGGTGCTCCGCGAGGTCAGGCGGACTATATTGAAATTGCCCGGCGCTTCCATACCGTGCTGATTTCCGGGATTCCGAAAATGACGCCTGAGCAGGCGGCTGAAGCACGGCGCTTTACCTGGCTGGTTGATGAATTCTACGACCGGCGGGTGAAGTTGATCGTGTCGGCAGAGGTGCCGCCGCAGGAACTGTATCAGGGCGGTCCGCATGCAGAAGAATTCAATCGTACTGTCAGCCGGTTAACGGAAATGCAGACGCATCAGTACCTGGCTCAACCGCATTTGCCTTGAGGGAGGAATATGCATCGATTTAACGCTTACCGAATTTTCGAAAAGGAGGGTCAGGTATCGGCCCGGTTGGTCGAGCTCGGAATTGATGATCTCGATCCGGGCGAGGTGCTGATCCGGAACAGCCACTCCAGCGTCAATTACAAGGATGCCCTTGCCGCCACCGGTACGGGCAGAGTTGTCCGTCGTTTTCCGGTCATAGGAGGGGTTGACGTGGCGGGAGTGGTCGTCACCTCCGGCGATACGCGTTTCTGGGAAGGCGAAGCCGTACTGGTCACCGGGTATGGCATGGGGGTGGAGCATGACGGTGGCTATGCGGAATATTCCCGCGTGCCTGCCGACTGGGTTGTGCCTCTTCCTCTGGAAATGAGCTCTGCCGATGCGATGGCGATCGGCACGGCGGGATTTACCGCTGCGCTGGCGATCATGCGCATGGAGCAGAATGGCCTCAAGCCAGCCAACGGCCCTGTGGTGGTGGTCGGTGCTTCGGGCGGAGTGGGTAGCGTGGCCGTGGATTTGCTTGCCGGACTGGGGTACGAAGTGACCGCAATCAGCGGCAAAGACGATCAACACGAATATATGCGCCATCTGGGTGCGTCCCAGGTACTGTCACGCCATACTCTGGAAATGGGCAAAAAACCTTTGGAAAAGACTATCTGGGCTGGTGCGGTTGATCCGGTTGGGGGCGAGATGCTGGCCTGGCTTACCCGCACTATGAAACAGGATGGAACGATTGCGAGTTGCGGCCTGGCGGCAGGGATCGAACTGCACACCACGGTGATGCCGTTCATCCTCCGCGGCATCAGTTTGCTCGGCATCGATTCGGTGCAGTGCCCGATGGCGTTGCGGCGCAGCGTCTGGGAGCGACTGGCGAGCGACATGCGGCCACGTCATCTCAAGGAAATGACGCGCACCATCCATTTCGAACAATTGCCAGAAACTTTCGACGCGTTGTTGAAGGGGGCGGTAAAGGGCAGAGTGGTGGTTGAAATTCAGGCATGAGGGGAAAAAATGGGCAAGTACCAGGACTTTTACCGGAAATCGATTGACCAGCCTGATGAATTCTGGGCCGAGCAGGCCAAGCTGATCGACTGGCACAGGCCGTTTGACCAGGTGCTGGACTACAGCCGGCCCCCATTTACCCGATGGTTTGTCGGCGGCCTCACCAACCTGTGCCATAACGCCGTGGATCGCCATCTGAAAGACCGTCCAGAGCAGAATGCACTGGTTTACATCTCCACCGAAACCGGCCAGCAGCAGTCTTACACCTACCGCGAGCTGCATGCCGAGACCAGCCGTTTTGCCGCTGTGTTACGCGCGCAGGGCGTGGAGAAGGGGGATCGTGTCATTATCTACATGCCGATGATCCCGGAAGCGGTGTTTGCCATGCTCGCCTGTGCGCGGCTGGGCGCCATCCATTCCGTGGTGTTCGGCGGCTTCGCTTCGGCCAGTCTGGCGACCCGCATCGACGATGCCCAACCCCGGTTGCTGATCACCGCCGACGCCGGAATGCGCGGAGGCAAGATCATTCCCTACAAGCACCTGGTGGACGAAGCGCTGCGGCTGTCCAGCCACCCGCCGCAGAAGGTGTTGATCGTCAACCGGGGTCTCGACAAGGAAATGGCGATTACCACCGAGCGCGATCTGGATTATGCCAGCCTGCGCGAACAGCATAGGGATGATCGGGTCGATCCGGTGTGGCTGGAGTCTTCCGAGCCCAGTTATATTTTGTACACGTCCGGCACCACCGGCAAACCCAAGGGCGTACAGCGCGACACTGGTGGCCACGCGGTGTCGCTGGCGGCTTCCATGCGCCACATCTACGCAGGGCAGCCGGGCGAAACCATGTTTACCACCAGCGACATCGGTTGGGTTGTGGGCCATTCCTACATTGTCTACGGTCCGCTGATCAACGGTATGACGACTATCCTGTATGAGGGTCTGCCGATCCGGCCCGATCCGGCAATCTGGTGGAAGATCGTAGAGGAGAACAAGGTCAGCGTCATGTTTTCATCGCCCACCGCGATTCGCGTGCTGAAAAAGCAGCCGCCTGAATTCCTGCATAAGCATGACGTCTCTTCGCTGCGCAATCTGTATCTTGCCGGCGAGCCACTGGACGAACCGACCGCGCGCTGGATTGCCGATGCGCTCAAGGTTAATATTATCGACAACTACTGGCAGACCGAGACCGGTTGGCCGATCCTGTCCAGCGTGCCGGGCATAGAAGATACGCCGCGCAAGTTCGGCTCGCCAAGTTTCCAGGTGTACGGTTTTAACCTGAAACTGCTGCACGAGAGTACTGGTCAGGAGGTTGGCGTCAACGAGAAGGGCGTACTGGTAGCGGTGCCTCCGCTGCCACCGGGTTGTTTGTCCACGGTATGGGGTGACGACACGCGCTTCGTTAACACCTACTTCTCGACTTTCGAGACCGAAATGGTCTACTCCACCTTCGATTGGGCAACCCGTGACGAGGATGGCTACTATTTCATTCTTGGCCGCACCGACGATGTTATCAATGTCGCCGGACATCGCCTGGGCACGCGCGAGATCGAAGAGGCCATTCAGGCCCATCCCAACATCGCCGAAGTGGCAGTGGTTGGCATTCACGACGAGTTGAAGGGGCAGGCAGTCATGGCCTTCGCTGTGGCCAAGGATGCGAGCCGCACTTCAACTCCGGAAAGTGCTGCCCAGATGGAAAAGGAAGTGATGGCGACCGTAGACAAGGAGCTAGGCGCCATCGCACGTCCCGCCAAGGTGCATTTCGTTTCTGCGTTGCCGAAAACCCGCTCCGGCAAGCTCCTGCGCCGCAGTATGCAGGCGCTGGCGGAAGGGCGTGAACCCGGAGATTTGACCACGCTGGATGATCCGGCTTCTCTTGAACTGGTTCGGAATGTCATTGCACAATGGCGAAAAGAGTGACTATTTGGAGCTCACGATTTGTATTATCAGGAGCTATTCCGTAACCTATACTCAATCAATATAAAAATCACAGGTCTGTAATGGAAGCTATCAACCAGAGCCGCTTCAAAGAACTGAAGGCAACGGGACAGTTGCCCTCACCGAAGGGCGTGGCACTTGCCTTGCTCAATTTGATGCAGCAGGAAGACGTTACAATCCAGAGTATTGCGCATGTTGTTCAAACCGACCCAGCCCTTTCCGGGCGCTTGATCAAATTCGCCAATTCGCTTCATTTCAATACGCGCCGCCCCATCGCTTCGGTTTCCGAAGCGGTGATGATGATCGGCCTGCCTATGGTGCGCCAACTGGTGCTGGGATTTTCGGTTTTATCCGATCATCGCAATGGCAAATGCAATGCTTTCAATTACCAGCAATTCTGGTCGTGCTCACTGGCTACAGCCATCGCCAACCAAGCGCTGAGCGCACAGGCCAAAACATCGAGCGAGGAAACATTTACCTGTGGTTTGCTGAGCGGGATTGGAAGGCTAACGCTGGCCACCCTGTTTCCCGACAAGTATGCAACAGTTCTCAGCACCGCAGCAGGCGCACCTCCCGATGAATTGAACCGTCTGGAGCAGGAACAATTTGACACCGATCATAATGAGTTGGCTGCCGCTCTGCTCAAGGAATGGGGGTTCCCCCTCATTCTCATTGAAACGATCTATCATCATGAGAATCCGGAAAAAGGGGATTTTCAGGCGGGCTCACGGGCCTATACGCTGGTGCATTCGTTATCCTTGTCCCGCAGCCTGGCAAACCTCTGTATAGCGGACGAAGGTTCGCGCCGCGCGTTGCTGCCGGGTTTGTACGTGCTTGGCGCTCGCCTCGGCATCGATGCTGAAGCGCTGATGACGCTGAGCGACCATGTCGTCAGCGAGTGGCAGCAGTGGGGTAAGATTCTCGACGTACCAACCCAGGAACTGCCGTCCTTTGCCGAAATGGCGGCCTCCTTGCCACCCCTGGTCGAGGTTGCCGGCAGCGAAGCATCAGGAAAAACCGATCAAGCGGAACTTCCGCTGCGCATCCTGATTGTGGACGACGACAAGGCCGTTTCAAATTATCTGCAAAAGCTTCTGGCCAGTCATGGGCATACAGTGTTCTCTGCTGCTGATGGGCAGGAGGGGCTGGAGAAGGTGATCGAATACAATCCTCAGCTCGTTATCAGCGACTGGGTAATGCCGAACATGGATGGTATCGCCTTCTGCAAATCCTTGCGCACGACCCGGGGTGGTCGAGAACTTTACTTCATCATTCTGACGGCTCTGGCCGATGAAGACCGGCTGGTCGAGGCATTCGAGGCCGGGGTGGATGATTACCTGGTCAAGCCTTTCAGTGTAAAAGTGCTGATGGCACGCTTGCGTGCCGGTCAAAGGTTGACTCAGCTCAAAGAGGAGATCAGCCGGGAACGGGAAGAGGTACGCCGGATCGCTTCGGAACTGGCCGTCACCAATCGTCGCCTGCAACGTCTGGCTCTGACGGACCCTCTGACTTTGCTGCCCAATCGGCGTTATGGCATGGATAGTCTGGAGCAGGAGTGGGAGGCGGCCAAAAACAGCGCCCGCCCCTTGACCTGCATGCTGATCGATTTGGATCGCTTCAAGCAGATTAACGATACTTACGGTCACGACACTGGCGATGTCGCACTGAAGCAAGCCGCCAAGATTTTGAAAAATGCCGCGCGTACGCAGGATATCGTTTCCCGCATAGGTGGCGAGGAATTCATGGTGATTTGCCCGGATACCCAGCTGAAAGAGGGTGCGCAGTATGCCGAGCTGATCCGCAGGACATTTGAAGACAGTTTGATTAATGCTGGAGCAGACCGTGTAAAAATAAATGTCAGCATCGGCGTCGCCCAATACAACCCGACCATGCCGCATTTTAGCGCCCTGATCAAAGCTGCCGACGATGCGTTGTATCAGGCCAAACTCAATGGCAGGAACAAAGTTGTGGCCTGCACGTCAGTAACCTCTCGGTGAGGTTTTAGCGCTTTCTGATCAGCCAGCAGCGATGTATTTTCTTGTTGCGGAAATCTTCCGGGACGGTCTGATTGGAAATTTCCCTGATGTTTTTCGTTGCCAGCGTTGCCTCGTCGAGTTGGAAACTACGCAGGTTGGTTGAGAAGAACAGTTCGCCGCTTTCCGGCAAAAGCTTCAGGCACTGGTTGATCAGTCGGGCGTGGTCGCGCTGCACATCTAGCACACCGCTCATTTTTTTGGAATTCGAGAAAGTGGGGGGATCCATGACGATCAGGTCGTAATGTTCACCACGCCTTACTTCATCATCCAGAAAACCGAATACATCGGCGCGCACCAATTCATGCTGCTCCAGATTCATGTCGTTCAGCTCGAAGTTGCGACGCGTCCAATCCTGATAAGTATTGGACAGATCAACGGTGGTGGAGCGGATGGCGCCACCCACTGCAGCGTAGACTGTGAAACTGCCGGTATAAGCGAACAGATTGAGAAAGCGTCTGCCGGCGGCTTTCTCCTGAACCATGCGCCGGGTATTGCGGTGGTCGAGGAACAGGCCGGTGTCGAGATACTCTTCCAGGTTGACGATAAATCGGTGGCCGCCTTCATGCACGATAAAATCTTCGCCCCGGGCGCCGGTTTTTTCGTACTGCAGCAGGCCGCGCTGACGCCGCCTTTGCTTGAAGTAAATAGAGGAAAGAGGCAGGGCCAGTACTTCGCTCGCCGCGGTGCGCACGCTTTCCACCCAGCGTTCATGCTCTTCCTCGCTGATTTGCCAGCCTGTGTCGAATTCTTGCAGGTGCGCCTTTTGCTCGTACAGATCCAGAGCAACCGGAAACTCCGGCACGTCGCGGTCGTAGACACGGTAGCAGCTGACGCCGCGCCGATTTGCCCACTTCGACCAGTGCCGGAAGTTTTTCTGCAATCGGTTGAAAAAAATCGATATATCAGTCACTTGGTAAATTGATTTGGCTGGCGTATAATCATTCGGCAAGGATTTGTCGTGCAATCCGGTCTGCCGCACAAGCCCGCGTAGTATACCCCACCCCAAGTTTTAACTTTGTCACGATCTGCCTGGACCGGCCAAATAATTGTGGGCCGACGTTTAGGAGATGCAATACATGTCGTTTGAAAATCTCGGCCTTTCAGCCGAATTGCTGCGCGCGGTTACCGATCAAGGTTATACCGAGCCCACGCCGATCCAGGCGCAAGCCATTCCGGTCGTCCTTGAAGGGCGCGACCTTATGGGTGGCGCACAGACCGGTACCGGTAAAACGGCCGGTTTTACGCTGCCTTTGCTGCAGTTGTTGAGCATCCATGCCAATACCAGTACTTCGCCAGCCAAACACCCTGTACGCGCACTGATCCTCACGCCTACGCGTGAATTGGCTGCGCAGGTAGAAGAAAGCGTACAGACTTATGGCAAATACCTACCATTAAAATCCACCGTGGTATTTGGCGGAGTCAACATTAAAGAACAGATCGCTGCACTGAAAGGCGGAGTGGAAATTCTGGTGGCAACGCCCGGGCGATTGCTTGACCACGTCGAGCAAAAAACCGTCAATCTGTCCAAGGTGGAAATACTGGTGCTGGACGAGGCAGACCGCATGCTGGACATGGGTTTTCTCCCCGATATCAAGCGCATCATCGCGCTATTGCCCGCGAAGCGGCAAAACCTGCTGTTTTCCGCTACCTTCGCCGGCGAAATCAAGAAACTTTCTGATCAATTGCTCACAGACCCGGTGCTGATCGAGGTGGCGCGCCGCAATGCCGCTTCCGAGAATGTCACCCAGGTGATCTATCCGGTCGACCACGAGCGCAAGCGCGAACTGCTGGCGCACCTGATCAAGTCTGAAAATCTGCAGCAAGTTCTGGTGTTCAGCCGAACCAAGCACGGCGCCAGTCGTCTGGCCCAACAACTGGAGAAGGACGGCATCAGCGCCACCGCGATTCACGGTGACAAGAGCCAGCAGCAACGCACCCAGGCGCTGGCGGAGTTCAAGGATGGCACGGTTCGGGTGCTCGTTGCGACCGATGTCGCCGCTCGTGGCCTGGATATCGACCAGCTTCCCCATGTGGTGAATTTCGACTTGCCTAACGCGCCGGAAGATTATGTCCATCGCATCGGACGGACCGGGCGTGCAGGCAGTAGCGGTGAAGCAATTTCGCTGGTGTGTGCGGACGAGCTGAGGATGCTGGCGGAAATCGAGTCCATGTTGAAGCGTGAATTGCCCAGAATAACCGTGCCCGGCTTCGAGCCTGGTGCGGCCGCCCAGATTGCAGCCCGAGCAGGATTCGCAGACAGGCCCCGGCGTGAGCCACGGCCTGCGGAACATTCCCGCAACAGGGAAGGGCGGGACGTCAGGGAGAGTAGAGGTGCGCCCCCCCGCTCCCCTGTCAATCCGCTGGATGCGCCCTATGTTACGCCACCTATCAAGCAAGAAGCGGTTCAGCCCGCGTCCACATCTCACGCTAAATCGCGCCAGACCGCGAAGAAACCGATTCCGGCACTGCTGATGCGGCCGGCAACTCCAACATCTGAAGGAAACTAATTTCCTTCAGATGTTGATTCGAGCCCGGTTCTAGTTTATCCTTCCCGGCTCTTCGGAGAGGTGGATGAGTGGTTTAAGTCGCACGCCTGGAAAGCGTGTTTAGGTTAATGCCTAACGCGGGTTCGAATCCCGCCCTCTCCGCCAGATTTATGGCGGGCCTCCCCGCATTGCAAGGTAGTGAACCTGGTCAGATCCGGAAGGAAGCAGCCACAGCTATTTATTGCAAGTGCCGGGGGTTGGGCTCGCCACCCCTAAACTGCTTGGCGCTCTGCCTGGTGGGTCTTAATCTGTTACAATTTCCCCCATGAGTTACCAAGTCCTGGCGCGGAAATGGCGCCCCAAAACTTTCACTGAGCTGGTGGGCCAAGAGCACGTTGTCAAGGCGCTGTCTAATGCCCTGGATCAGCAACGTCTGCACCATGCCTATCTGCTTACGGGCACCCGAGGTGTTGGCAAAACCACGTTGGCAAGGATATTGGCTAAGGCGCTCAACTGCGAAACCGGTATGACCTCTTCACCGTGTGGACTATGTTCTGCTTGCCGCGAAATAGACAGCGGGCGGTTTGTCGATCTGCTTGAACTGGACGCAGCTTCCAACACCGGTATCGACAATATGCGCGAGATATTGGACAACGCCCAGTACGCGCCAACTGCCGGCCGGTTCAAAGTTTATTTGATCGACGAAGTACACATGCTCTCCAAGGCAGCCTTCAATTCCATGCTGAAAACGCTGGAAGAACCGCCTGAACATGTTAAGTTCATACTCGCCACCACCGATCCGCAGAAAATTCCTGTCACGGTGCTGTCACGCTGCCTGCAATTCAATCTCAAGCAAATGCCTCCCCTGTTGATTGTCGGCCATTTGCAAAGCGTCATGACGAAGGAAAACATCTCCTTCGAGCTGCCTGCGTTGCAACTTCTGGCACGCGCCGCTCAGGGCAGTATGCGCGACGCACTGTCTCTTCTCGATCAAGCCATCGCCTACAGCGGTGGCATGGTGGGGGAGACTCAGGTACGCGATATGCTGGGTTCTATCGACCAGACCTATCTGTTTGAAATTCTCGGTGCCTTGGCTGCCAAGGACGGTCCGTCACTGATTGCTGCGGCCGAACGGATGGAAGAACGCAGTCTGTCGTTCGAAGCTGCTTTGCAGGACTTGGGCGCGCTGCTGCACAAGGTTGCCCTGGCGCAGACCATTCCGGAAGCACTCGGCGAGGACCTGCCGGAACGGGCGAAACTGCTTGAATTGGCGCAGCTTTTCGGTGCTGATGAGGTGCAGTTGTGTTACCAGATCGCTCTGCATGGCCGACGTGACTTGAGTCTGGCGCCGGATGAATTTGCCGGTTTCAGCATGACTTTGCTGCGGATGCTAGCTTTTACCTTGGAGGAAGCGCCCCAGCCTGCGGTTCGACGCGAAATGCCGCGCTCGACTCCTCCTGCGAAGGCTGTTGTGAGTGAAGAGGAGCGCCCGGCTGAAACACCTGCTCCCGCTGCCAAGTCAATTACTCCCCTGAAAAACAATTCCTCTTTTTCCGGCGACTGGCACGGCCTTGTGAACCAACTCAAGCTGGGCGGTATGGCCAAGATGCTAGCTCAGCACTGCGAGCTTAAATCATTTGAGAACGGCCTGATGGAACTATGTGTGCCACAGGAACACCGCCACCTGATGGATAAGCCTTACCAGGACAAACTCAGGGCAGCCGTGACCGAGCACTTTGCCGAACCAGTCAGGCTCAGCATTACCGAGGGTAGCGTAACCGGCGACACCCCTGCCCAGATCGAAAGTCGTGAGAAACAGGAAAAACAGTCACTGGCAGTGGCGGCGATCGAGCAGGATCCGTTCGTGCGTACGCTGGTTGAAAATTTTGACGCAAAGGTCATTGAATCCTCGGTTAAACCTCTATGAGTGACAGGAGAGCAAGATGTTGAAAGGCGGATTGGGCAATATCATGAAACAGGCTCAGCAAATGCAGGAAAACATGCAGAAAATGCAGGAAAAACTGGCCTCGGTTGAAGTTGAAGGCCAAGCTGGCGCCGGCTTGGTCAAAGTGGTGATGACCTGCCGCCACGATGTTAAGCGGGTGAGTATCGATGACAGCTTGATGGGTGAGGACAAAGAAATGCTGGAAGACCTGCTGGCTGCCGCGGTGAATGACGCAGTGCGACGTGTGGAAACCATCACCCAGGAAAAAATGAGCGGCTTTACCTCTGGACTGGGCCTTCCTCCGGGAATGAAACTGCCATTCTAAAGTGAAAGCGCCGTCCAGCCTCGAAAATCTGATCGAAGCCCTGCGTTGCCTGCCTGGAGTCGGGCCTAAATCCGCCCAGCGGATGGCATACCATCTATTGCAGCGCGACCAGAAAGGCGCAACAAAACTGGCTGGTGCGCTGACTCATGCTCTCGACACCATCCGCCACTGCCGGCGGTGCAACAGTTTTACCGAGGAAGAAATCTGCTCTCTCTGCCGATCTGAGCGGCGTGAAGCCTCCCTGCTATGCGTGGTAGAAACGCCCGCCGACTTGATGATGATGGAGCAGACCCAGAGCTACCATGGCCTGTATTTCGTGTTGATGGGCCGGCTCAGTCCGCTCGACGGCATCGGTCCGAAAGAGATTCATCTCGACCGTTTGATCCAGCGCGCCACCGATGGGGCGGTGAATGAAGTGATCCTGGCAACCAATTTCACCGTTGAGGGAGAGGCTACAGCACATTATATCGGCGAAATTTTGCGCTCTCGCGGTGTTAAAGCCAGTCGCATAGCGCGCGGCTTACCGGTCGGCGGCGAACTTGAGCACGTGGATAGC
Organism: Sulfuricella denitrificans skB26; assembly: GCF_000297055.2. Lineage (NCBI taxonomy): Bacteria > Pseudomonadati > Pseudomonadota > Betaproteobacteria > Nitrosomonadales > Sulfuricellaceae > Sulfuricella > Sulfuricella denitrificans. The sequence continues at coordinate 1,529,389 of NC_022357.1, forward strand.
GGCACCCTGGCACAAGCCATCCTGGAGCGCCGCGAAGTTTGACAACCTGTGGTTGTTTTGTAAGGTCTTTCCATGAGCGCCTCCACTCTCCTACCGAAAGCTGAAGCAAACCTCGAAATAACGCACGAGGCTGTGATTATGTGCTGCTCTGGGGCATGGATACTGCAAGGCATCCCGCTGCTGGAGCGGTATATCGCGCAACTTGTCTGGCCTGTATCTGGCACTGTAATTTTTGACTGCACAGCCGTTACCTCCCTGGATAGCGCGGGTGCATGGCTGATTTTCCGCACAGTGCGGCAGCTTGAACGGATGGGGCTTATCGTTACAACCCAGGGGTTGCGTCCGGATCATCAAGCACTATTGCAGCTGATTCAATCTCACGCATCCGGGGAACGCGCGACTGGCTTGCCAAACCACGGTTTTTTGAATCAGCTCGGCCGCAATGTTTGGAGCCACCTCGACGAATTCAAAGGACTTATTGCCTTTCTGGGTGAAATCTCCATTGCCATGCTGCGCTCTCTGGCACACCCATCACTCATCCGTTGGCGAGCTATCCTGTACAACCTGCAGATCGCGGGATTCAATGCTCTGCCCATCGTCGGGTTACTGGCCTTCCTGATAGGGGTGGTCGTCGCCTACCAGGGTTCGATACAACTGGTACGCTACGGCGCCAATATTTTTGTGGCCGACCTGGTAGGACTTTCCATTTTGCGTGAAATGGCTCCACTGCTGACTGCCATCATCGTCGCCGGACGCTCCGGATCAGCTTACGCGGCACAGATCGGCACCATGAAAGTCACTGAGGAAATCGACGCCCTGCACACCATCGGTGTCTCACCCATGGAACTGCTGGTGCTGCCCAAAATGCTGGCGCTGTTGGTGGCGCTACCATTGCTTACGGTATATGCGGACATCCTTGGCGTGCTGGGTGGAATGATCGTGGGCCAAACACAACTCAATGTCAGTTTTGCCGATTTTCTTGATCGCTTCGATGATGCTGTCAAAATGAGTTCTTTTCTGGTTGGCCTTGGCAAGGCCCCTGTTTTTGCCGCGATTATCGTACTGGTAGGCTGTTTTCAAGGCTTCCGGGTAAGCGGCAGCGCCGACAGCGTGGGTCGCCAGACCACTGTCAGCGTGGTCCAGGCTATTTTTCTGGTGATTGTTTTCGATGCCTTGTTTTCAGTGATCCTCAGCTGGCTGAATATATGAGTGGTGCTAACGAGCCAATTATTGAAATTTGCCACCTTCACACCCGCTTTGGCAATGCGGTGGTGCATGAGGATGTGAACCTCATCGTTCAACGCGGTGAAATTTTTGCACTGGCTGGCAGCAGCGGTTGTGGAAAGTCCACCCTGTTACGCGAAATAATTCAGCTCCAGCAGCCTGAATCCGGCTCGATCAAGGTGTTTGGATGTGAAGTACAGGGCATGGGCGGCGATCAGGCCACGATCATGCGACGCCGCCTGGGCGTCATGTTCGAGCGCGGCGCACTGTTCAGCGCACTCACGGTAGCGGAAAATGTCGGTATGCCGCTGCGTGAACACACCGATCTGAGCAGTGCATTGATCGACGAGATCGCTGCCATCAAGATTGCTCTGGTGGGGCTGCCGGAAAGTGCCGGGTCCAAATTCCCTGCCGAGCTTTCCGGCGGTATGCGCAAGCGGGCGGCTCTGGCGCGTGCCATCGCACTCGACCCGGAACTGCTGATCCTAGACGAGCCCACTGCCGGACTCGACCCGTTGAGTGCCAGCAGCCTTGACGAATTGGTGCGGCACTTGAAAGAATTGCTTGGACTGACCATCCTGATGATCACCCATGACCTCGATCTGTTATGGGGTGTAGCGGACCGGGTTGCGATTCTGGGCGAGGGGCGCGTGCTGGGGGAGGGCACCATGAAGGATCTATCCAAATCGGATCACCCCATGGTGCGTGAATATTTTTATGGACCGCGTGGGCGTGCGGCTTGGGAGCAAACGTGGAATCGAAAGTAAATTTCACTATCGTCGGACTGTTTACCTTGACGCTGGTCGCAGCGCTGATTGCCATTCTCCTCTGGCTCGGAACCGGTGGCCGATACTACAAACTTTACGATACCTATTACGCTTACATGAACGAATCGGTTTCAGGGCTGAATTTGAATGCACCCATCAAATATCGCGGCGTTGAAGTTGGCAATGTCCGCGACATCACACTGGATCCCTCCAACTCCGAAAGGGTACGACTACTTCTCAAAATTGAGCGCGGCACGCCGGTCAAGGAGGATTCAGTGGCGCTACTCCGCACTCAGGGGTTGACTGGTATCGCCTATGTCGAGCTTGCTGGTGGCAGCCTGCGATCCCCATTATTGAAGGCAAAGCACGATGAGGAATATCCGGAGATTCACACTGGACCATCGCTGATGACGCGCATGGATACCGCGCTGAGCACCCTGCTGGCGAACGTTAGCCGTGTTTCTGACAACATTAATGCAGTACTTGACGAAGACAACCGCCGCGCTTTCAAGCATAGCCTCGCACAAATCGATACGGTAACGCGCGCGCTGGCGGCCCGTCCAGAGGCCATTGAAGCTAGCGTGAGCAATGCCGCCAAAACACTGGAACACAGCGCTCGAGCCAGTGCCGAGCTGAGCAGTCTGATCGAACGAGCAGGGCGTAGCGCCGAAGCGGTCGAGCGACTGGCCAATGAGACCTCCCGCACTGCAGCTGCAGTGCCCGGCACGCTGCAGAGTATACAGTTACTGATGGTCGACCTGAGAGAGCTGAGCGCTTCTCTGCGCCGTGTCAGTGACCAACTGGAACGCAGCCCTAACGCACTTTTGTTTGGCAAGCCTCAGCCTGAGCCAGGGCCAGGCGAATAGAGGAGGGCAGATAATTGAAACAATTTCTCGAAAAAAAATGGGATGTCAAAATCACCGCAGCGCTGCTCACCCTTGCGCTGACAGGTTGTTCCGCCCTGCGCCCGATCGAAGCAGAATCGGTGCACACCTACCTGCTGGAAGCGCAAATTGACCCTAAAGAACAGGTTAAACTCATTCCCCTCGTATTGATCGTCAGTTCACCGCGCGCTGTACCTGGTTACGATGCCGTGCATATGGCTTTTATACGCCAGCCCCATATGCTCGAATATTTTGCCAAAAATCGCTGGGCAGAAGCGCCTGCAAAGATGCTGGGCCCACTTCTGGTGCGCGCGTTGGAACTGCGAACAGGCTTCAAAGCGGTAGCGTCCTCTGACGGTATGGTGAAGGGTGACGTGCGTCTGGATACCGAAATCACCTTGCTGCAACAAGAATTTATTACCTTACCCAGTCGCCTGCACATGAAGCTGCGCGTCCAGTTGGTTGAGCAGTCGAATTACCGTGTATTGGCAACCCAGGTATTCGATGCGGTTGAAACTGCGCCTACCAATGACCCTTACGGAGGGGTCATCGCTGCCAATCTGATGTTGCCAAAGTTGCTCGGTCAGATTGCCGATTTCGCGGTCAAGAATGGCGTTTCCTTCTCGGAATACAGAAAACAATGAGAAGATGTCAATTGAATGCACTTTATACATGTCATGATCACATGATAGTGTGCGAAAATAAAAGAAATCAAAAAAAACAAGAACAGATATCCCTTCGTGGCCACTAAGGAAAAAATAATGCCACTAGCAGATCGACATCAGATATCTACTGCGCCCAGAAAAAAAAGCAATGTACTGATTGTTGATGACCATCCTATTGTGCGGCAGGGCATCGCTCAACTCATTAATCGCGAAGACGACATGCGAGTCTGCTGCGAGGCGGGAGATGCGGATCAGGCCCTGGAAGAAATAGCTAAATGCGACAGTTGTTGCAATACTGACATCGCACTTGTCGACATGTCGTTGCCGGGCATATCTGGTCTCGAGCTAGTCAAAACCCTGCGATCACGTTTCCCGGAAATACAGATTCTGGTAATTTCCACTCATGATGAATCTCTCTATGCTGAAAGAGCGTTAAGGGCCGGCGCAAAAGGCTACATAATGAAGCAGGAAGCCACAGCAAAAGTCTTGATTGCAATCAGGCATATATTGAGTGGTGAAGTTTACCTTAGTGAGAAAATGCGTTCGAAAATACTGCAGCGGATCATTGATAACAGGTTCGAAACCCCATCGTCCCCAGTCTCTCACCTAAGCGACAAGGAAATTGATGTTCTGCGGCTCATCGGGAAGGGTCTCAGGACCAGTGAAATTGCTGCGGAGCTAAGTCGCAGTGTGAAAACCGTCGAAGCGCATCGCGCCAATCTCAAGGAAAAATTGGGGCTAAAAAATGCTACGGAACTGGTCAGGTTTGCAGTGCAATGGGTTGAGAGCGAATCGTGAGTTGATAATGTGGCTTCCTTGAAATTTCGCTAACAATCATTAAAATATATAAGCCTCTTAAGAATTATCTGGCTGAACTTTCAAAGTTTATTTTATTAAATATAAATATATACAGTTTATTACACTTATAACCTAATGCCCTATCTTAAGATGGATATCGAAATTATGGCAATTTCATTACTGTTGGTTTCCCTCCATGCAAGAATCTTCTAACGACACTTCCAACGCTGATTCTGTTGGCGATGAGATGCCGGAGTTGGAATTGACCGACGCAGACATTCTGGATGCGATGCGGCACATTCCCGGCTACCTCGACATCACTACGGAAGATTTTCGGACGATTTATCACCTAGCGCATCGCCATGCGTTGGGGCGTCTTTTGGGCAATTTCAAGGCAGGAAATCTGATGCGTGCGGGGATTGAACCGCTACTTGCCGACAGTCCCCTTGACGAAGCGGCGAAGGCTCTCGTTCGATCCGGCTACAAGGCACTTCCCGTAGTTGATAAAAAAGGCTGCGTGATAGGAATGCTTACTGAAACCGACTTCTTACGGCGGCTAAAAGTCGATACTTTCCTGGAGTTGCTGCTGAGCATGCTGGATAATGCATTCGAATTAAAGCATCGTTGTCATGAGACACCCGTGAGTTCAGCAATGACCGCCCCCGCCATAACGGTAACCCGTGATGCCGGCTTTGGGGAAGTTATAGGTGCGTTCCACAAACATAATGGTCGCAGCCTACCCGTCGTGGAAAGCGATGGACGGCTGCTTGGCTTGCTGCTACGCAAAGACTTTTTTACTGCCTATAATCTGGAAAATATTCGATGAAAATTCCTGAATATTTCCGTAAGATGCGTGGCACCACACGGGGCAGCCCACCGCGGGTAAGCAACACCGAAATTGTATGGTCCTGGACCGGTGCATTCCTGGGCATTGCGCTAGTGGCTTGGGTGGATCAGCTTTTTTTCAAAGGTATTGATCTATCTCTGATGATTGGTTCTTTTGGCGCATCTGCCGTACTCGTTTACGGCGCGGTGCGCAGTCCTTTGGCCCAACCGCGCAATTTGGTGGGCGGACACGTCATATCGGCAATCGTTGGCGTCATCTGCTGGAAACTGCTTCATTCGTACCCATGGCTAGCGGAAGCGATGGCGGTTGCTACCGCGATAGCCCTCATGCACGCTACCCGGACACTGCATCCACCTGGCGGTGCCACGGCTTTAATCGCAGTAATAGGTTCCAAAGAGATTCATGATTTGGGGTTTTTGTACGTATTGATACCCGCCACTGTAGGCCCCCTGATTCTACTGATGGTAGCAATCCTGGTAAATAATATTCCGAATTCAAGGCGTTATCCGGAAATCTGGTTTTGATACATTAGGGTGGCGCTGATTAGTGTAATCGCGAGAAGGCAGGCGAAGAGGCCAATTGTATTACGGTGCGCCATTCGATTAGATTCGGATGTGCGAATAACACTAAAACAATAACGCCGCTTGAAGCGGCGTTATGTGTCGGCTTAAGGGATGCCGATTAGGTCAGTAATCGAATACTGACTAGGGTAGCAACTACAGACAATTAATCGTTGAAGTGTCGATAGGCATCTCCTGTTTACAGAACCCGTGATTACTCGAGAACCACACTTATTTTATACGCTTTATTTCCGGAAAATTCAACTCAAAATATTCTGGCAACCTTCAAATCTCAAGCGTCCAGTTCGTGCTTCGTGCGTGTCAGGGGAATACCCTATCTCTGGAACCTTAAACGGGGTGAGATCTCTGGCTAGATAATGAAATAAGGCGAGGATGCATGGGACAGTTAACACAAAAGTCACTGTCATCCATTTGGCCAGAAAAACATTGACCAATCATATTGGCATATTCACTACCGAATTCTTTTCTAAACCTTTCTGATTGGTTCATTAAATATACCGTGATTTGGGATTGAAGGCATTGAACGGACTTTGCAGCATTATCACGAGTATACCTATCCCAAACAAACTCATCTGGCAATATTGAACCAGCCATCCTTATCTCATCTGTGTAGCCCAATGCCCTATAAAAATCCTCAAAATTACTGACACGGTGAAACAGGGTGTCATCTGCCACTATGTATCCAAAATCCTTTTGCGATGGACTTGAAAGATTATATGAAAAGTGCGGCATTCTTTTTGGATTGTTCATAATTTAGCTACGCCAGTAATTATGATCATGACTCTACGCCTATTCTGATTTTATCAAATAGGGGATTCCCTTAATATTACTAGGCAAGAATGGGGCTAAGGATGAATCTCCCCTGTTGCGGAAGATATACATTGACCGGGAAGAAGCTCGGTGCGACATGATTCATTACATCGAGCTTTTTTATAACCCAAAACGCCGTCATGGTTACGCCAACCGGACTACTCCGGTAGAGTTAAAAAAATAGTTTTTCAACCGGCAGGAGAGTGTCTACTAAAGCCGGGGGATTCAGGGTGTGCTACTCTTATAGCCTTACAATGTCTTCACAGTTAATTTCAGGGGAGTCCATAATATGAACAAAGGCGAATTGATCGATGCTGTGTCTAAAATGACCCAGCACCCAAAAACACAAACAGAAGAGATGTTTAATGCGTTTATGGCGGTTATACAAAACTCGCTGACTAGTGGCAATAGTGTCCAGATGATCGGCTTTGGTACATTCGCTGTTGAGGAACGCGCCGCCCGTATCGGTCGCAATCCGGCTACGGGTAAGGAACTCAAGATCCCCGCCAAGAGAGTCGTCAAATTCAAGGTCGGCAGCAAAATGAAAGATGCCGTTGCTGGCGTAACCAAGAAGAAGTAGTGCCAGGACGGGCGGACAACAATCCACCCGTCTTCGTTCTACCGAATCAAGCTGTTAATACCTTGCCGTTAGCCCAGGATACGCCCTGCACATGCTCCACAATTTGATGCCGTTTCTGATTCACTGGGGTATCACGTCCCTGTCCCTCTGGGTAGCAAGCTACGTGTTCAAGGGAATCCGGTTTGCGGATACCCCCTCGCTTGTCATTTCCGCTCTGTTGCTGGGTTTTGCCAACGCCATCATCAGGCCGCTGTTGATTATTATTACCCTGCCGTTCACTTTGCTGACGCTGGGGTTTTTCCTGCTGGTGATCAATGCGCTGATGCTACAGCTGGTTTCATCATTGGTTAAGGGCTTCACGATTTCGGGATTCTGGACCGCTTTTTTTGCCAGCATATTTATTGCCATACTCAGTTTGTTAATTGGAGTCTATCTGGATGGCGGTGGCACATCCTGGCAATTGCATAGAACCGGCCTCTGGGTCTGATGCTCACGGATCGGTTCTGCCGGAGGCAGGGTAAGCTTAAACAAACGACATCTAAGCCTTAGCCTAGTTCATCCTATAGAGGTTTGATCAGAAAACATCGAGAGGTAGCGGAGTATTTTGTGCAGGCTTGGAAGATAGAAGAACCATTGCTCATAAGAATCCAATTCTAAAGAGCCCAGTTCTTTAAAGACATCGATCCGGTTAATCGAGAAGCTATTTTACTGTGATGGTAGGCTCAGGTTTGAGTAGGCTACTAAAATTTCAGTGGTGGTTACCGAAATTCCGTGGGAGCTACAACACCATTATTTAGTGCTCATCAAACCAGATCGATTTAACATAATATACATTATACGAAGTGAATTTATATTTTCATGTTTGACATTTAACATCTAATTACCTTTTTCCATGCAGTAGATCGGCAATATCAGTATTACCGCTCTCCATTGCCCAACTCCAGGCTGTTGCTCCATTTTCATTTTTGATGCCTACATTGGCGTGATAATTGAGCAACACTTTAACTACTTCGATGTGCCCGCCTTTTGATGCCAGCATCAACGCGGTTGTACCGTTGCGGGTCGCGGAGTTAACTTCCGAGCCAGCCCGCAACAGTATCCCGACAATTTCGCTATGGCCAGAAAATGCCGCATACATCATCGGTGTCCAGCCCTGATGATTTGGGCCTGCATCAGCCCCAAAGCCGAGCAACGTGTTGACTACATGAATATGTCCATTAAGCGCCGCAAGCATGAGTGCCGACTCACCGAATTGGTTTCTGGTGTTTAGTTTCGCGCCGGACATATGAAGCGTACGTAAAATAGTGTTTTGCCCTTCGCGTGCGGCAATAATTAAAGCCGTGTTGCCATTAGCATCCATTACATTGGCATCGACACCCCTGGCAAGAAAATCCTGGACTGCACCAGTATCACCAAGAGGTATCGATATAAATAAATCATCAATAAATCCATCAGCTAAAGAAATATTGCTAACCAGCATTAGGATAAATAACGCCTTACCTACTATTTTATATATCATTTTACTTTAAACAGTCGCATAAAATTACGAGTGGTGGCCTCAGTTAATTCTTCATTACTGATTCCTCTCAATCGTGCGACTTCCTCCGCGACATGCTTCACATATGCCGGTTGGTTGGTTTTTCCACGAAATGGAGCGGGTGCAAGATAAGGTGAATCGGTTTCGACCAGCACTCTATCCAGCGGTATTTCCTTTGCAACTTCCTTAACTTGTATCGCCTTCTTAAAGGTAACTATGCCTGAAAAGGAGATATAAAATCCAAGAGCTATCGCACGTTCCGCAACCTCCAGACTTTCGGTAAAGCAATGCATTACCCCACCTACGCTTGCCGCCCCCTCCTCTTCCATGATGCGCAGCGTATCGGCCGCGGCCTCGCGGGTATGGATAATCAATGGCTTGCCGCAAAGTCTTGCTGCCCGGATATGGTTGCGAAAGCGCTCCCTTTGCCATTCTAGGTCGCCTTTCAGTCTGAAGTAATCCAGACCGGTTTCACCGATTGCAATCACCTTGGGATGGTTCGCAAATTCAACCAGCTTTTCAACTGTCGGTTCCTCCTCGTCTTCATAGTCGGGATGAACTCCGGTCGATGCGTAGAGTTGAGGGTGGGTTTCAGCCAGGCTGATAACCGCATGAAAATCTGAGAGATTAACGCTTACGCATAGCGCAAGACCGACGCCATTGTTTTCCATGTTGGCGAATATCTCGGGCAGATTTGAGGCGAGTTCAGGAAAATTTAAGTGGCAGTGGGAATCGACTAGCATGGCTTGCACGGGAGTATGCCGCCCGTGGGCGGCGGCGTGGTTTGAGTGGAGTACTATCTACATAGTATGGGTTGGGCGGGTTGTTTTGCTGCCGCCAAGTAAGCCCTCGATTTTGTTGCGTGCCGAGACACCGCTTTCATTATCGCCGAACTGCACGCCTACCCCCTGGACCTTGTTGCCCTGCGCCCCTTCCGGGGTAATCCAGACAACACGGCCAGCTACCGGCAACTTGTTCGGATCCTCCATCAAGGAAAGCAGCATGAAAACCTCATCACCCAGTCGATAAGGCTTGTTGGTTGGGATAAAGATCCCGCCGTTCTTCAGATAAGGCATATATGCCGCATACAGTGCAGTTTTTTCCTTGATGCTCAAAGAAAGTACACCTGGCCGCGGAGAGGCTGAAGTTTTTGAATCAGACATAAGCGGCTTCCTGACGATTCACGAGTTGCCAATAAGAAAAAAACAATTGCTCCAGCACCAATCTGGTGTTCAGCGGATGGTGCACAGCGCGCTGTGCAGTTAATAACTCCTGCTGGAACCGAAACAATTCTATCAAGTTAACAGCTTTTGCCAAGCGATTCATTTCCGCTGACGACTCAGGCTGGTATCGCGCCTGTCCCGCCATACCAATACTTGCTAGATCATAGACCCACTGCTGCATCCAATTGAGTATCCAGGCCAACTCCATCTTGTCGCCCTGCTCTGCCAAGGCAAGCGGGTCAAATCGATCCGGCGCACCAAGCTGTTCCAGAATTTGACGGCGTTTAATCTGATAATCTTCTGCGCTTAACCGAAGGGCGGCAAGGGGTGCGTAGCCCGATTGCGCCAGGCAAGCCTCCGCTTCTGCGACCTCCTGCTCCCGTAGCCACTTCAATGCCTCTGCACGCCCAGGAAGCGGTGCATCAATCTTTTGGCAGCGGCTGCGAACTGTAGGAAGCAGGCGTTGGGGCTGATGTGACACAAGAATAAACAAAGTGCCAAGCGGCGGCTCCTCCAATGTTTTCAGCAGCGCATTGGCTGCGTGAACATTCATCGCTTCCGCCGGGTGAGCCAGAATAATGCGCATGCCATTGCGGTGAGTTGTCAGGTTGACGAAATCCGCTAATTCACGAATCTGGGCCACAGTAATAAATTGGCTCGCTTTTTTGTCGGTCGCCTTGCCCTGCTCTGCCGTTTCGCCCGTAGATTCAGCCGCAGAACTCTGTGCTTCAGGTTCAAGCAGACGAAAGTCGGGATGTCCGCCGATCTTGAACCAATGGCATGAGCCGCAATGTTCGCAAGCTTCACCCGAATCCAGTGGGGATTCACACAGTAACGCTTGTGCCAGCGTATAGGCCAAATTGAATTTCCCAATTCCACCACGGCCTTGCAGCAACAGCGCGCCAGGCAAAGTCGCCTTGGTCGACATTAGTCGCCGCCAAATATTAATTTGCCATGAATAAATCATATTAATCAGAGCGATGAAATAATATCTTCAAGATCAACTTGAATTTCATTCAACGTCCGCCCACTATCGATCACCCGGATTCGTTCAGGGAATTGCGATGCGCGCTTCAAATATGCGTCCCGCACGCGTTGGAAAAATTCCTGCTTTTCCTGTTCGAAACGGTCCAGAGAAACATTGCCGGACAAGCGCTGCCGACTAACTTCGAGTGTAACGTCGAATAACAAGGTCAAGTTCGGCTGCAAATCCTGCTGAACCCATTGCTCAAGGATTTTCAGTTTGGATTCTTCCAGTCCCCTGCCCCCGCCCTGATAGGCAAAACTGGCGTCGGTAAAGCGGTCTGAAATTACCCAGGTTCCTGCACTCAACGCAGGAATAATGACCTTGTCCAAGTGCTCCCGCCTGGCAGCGAACATCAGCAGAGCCTCGGTTTCAAGATGCATGGCTTGATGCAGGAGCAGTTCGCGCAATGCTTCGCCAAGCGGCGTTCCGCCCGGTTCCCTGGTGACAAGGACATTTTTACCTTGACTGCGCAAACGCTCCGCCAGCCAATTCAGGTGGGTGCTCTTACCGGCACCATCAATTCCCTCAAGGGTGATGAATTTTGATTTATTTGTATTTAATATCATTATATTGCGATATTTAATTAATCTTTTTTCTGGATAAATTTTTCTGGTAACGCGCCACAGCCTGATTATGCTCCGCCAAGCTGCGGGAAAACTGGTGGGTGCCATCCCCCTTGCTTACGAAATACAGCGCGGAGGTCTCGTCAGGGTGTAAAGCCGCATGAATAGAAGCCGATCCCGGCATGGCAATCGGACCGGGCGGAAGTCCGCTGCGAGTGTAAGTATTATAGGCATTATCGGCGGTTAAATCGCTCTTATGCAAATTGCCATCAAACGTCTCGCCAAGGCCGTAAATGACTGTTGGATCCGTTTGCAACCTCATGCCGATACGCAGGCGATTGATAAAGACGGCAGCGATCATCGGACGTTCTACGGATTGCCCGGTTTCCTTCTCGACGATGGAGGCCATGATCAAAGCTTCGTAAGGTGTGGAATACGGCAGATTCGGGCTGCGTTCACGCCAGGCATCGGCTAGTCGTTGCCCCATGATCTGGTAGGCCCGTTTTAGTACTGACAAGTCGCTCATCCCGTTGCTGAAATAATAGGTGTCTGGAAAAAAGAGCCCCTCGGCGCTCTCTTCCTCGATCCCCAGGCGATTTAACAACTCCCTGTCGCTCAGGCCGGTGGTGTCGTGCCTGATAGCCGGATGCTCGTCTAGCGCCTTGCGCATCTGGCTGAAATTCCAACCCTCTATAAACACAATTGCGCTCTGGCTGACATCGCCCTTCGTGATCTTTTGAAGCAGTTGGAACGGGGTAATTTCATGATCCAGTTGATAATTGCCAGCCTTGATTTCCCCTTCCCTTCTAAAGGATTTTGCCAAGGTGATAAAGCTCCATGGCTCTGAAATCAGTCCTTCAGTACTGAATTGTCTGGCAACGGTACGCAGGCTGCTACCATGCTTGAGCGTAAACTCGTAAGGCACTTGGGGCAGGTGTACAGGGGTGTTGGCAAAATACAGTATCCAGCCCGCAGCCATCATTCCCAACACAATGAGCGTGGCAACGCCGCGCTTAATGACAGTCATCATCCAGCAAATTCCTCAAGAGCGCCGCCAGTTTGCCGGCCGGCCATGTTTTTCCGGCCAGTTCCCTGACCTGCCAGACGCCAAATACGCTGTTGCAAAGCACAACCTCGTCCGCGTCATAAATTCGGGCCAACGGCAGGTTTTCCACCCTGACCGCCATGCCGAGCCTGCCAGCCAGATCCATGATGCGTTCCCGCTGCACGCCGGCCACGCCGCAACGCACGAGATCCGGGGTGTGCAAAGTCTTGCCCTTAAGAAGAAACAGATTGCTCATCGTGCCTTCGATTACATTTCCACCTATGTCGAGCATTAAACCCTCGGCAATTTCGGAATTGCTCCATTCCCGTCGCGCTAGCACGTTTTCCAGTCGATTGAGATGCTTGATCCCAGCCAGCTGGGGTTGTATGCCAAGGCGCGTGGAACAAAGGTGCAGCCTCACCCCCTCTGTCAAATAGCTTGCCGGATACTGCGGAGCGGGAGTCGCCATCAGGATGTGGGTCGGTTCCATGTGCTCTGGGATAGCATAGCCACGTTGGCTCTCGCCACGAGTGACAATTACTTTCACCACGCAGTCTGGTGCTTCCGCTAGCAATTGGGCCATTTCTACAGCCAGGATGGTTTCCGGCGGGCAAACAATGTTGAGCGCCGCACAATCCGCGTACAGCTTGTCATAATGACGTGGCCAGCACAATGGATGGCCGGCTCTCACCAGCAAAGAACGAAAAACCCCATCACCGTACATCAACCCTCGGTCAAAGGCCCGGACATATTCGCTCGGAAGACCATTAACCAGGATCATTGAGCAGTTCCTAACGCCCTGAGCAACCCTTTTGCCTTGGCGCGAGTTTCGGCAAGTTCACGTAAAGGGTCGGAGTCAGCAACGATACCTGCACCGGCCTTGAAGGTCAGCGCATTCTCTTCGAACATAAAGCTGCGGATCAAGATGTTGAGATCCATGCTGCCATCGAGATTAAGATATCCCATGCTGCCTGTATAAGCGTAACGGGATGAGGGTTCAAGCTCACTGATGATTTGCATGGTACGGACCTTGGGGCAGCCGGTAATCGTGCCTCCTGGAAACAACGCACGTATCACTTCAGAAGGAGTCGTGTTCTCGCGCAAACGGCCATGCACGCTGGATTCGATGTGATGTACGTGAGCGTAGCTGCACACCGTCATCAACTCACTGACCTCGATGCTGCCTGGCTCGCACACCCGCCCCAGATCATTGCGTTCGAGGTCGACCAGCATGATGTGCTCGGCGCGTTCCTTGGGGCTGGCTATCAACTGTTGACGCAACAGTTCATCCTCTTCTGCCAGCAGAGCACGCGGATGCGTGCCGGCGATCGGGCGCGTTTCGATCACGCCACTACGTATCTTCGCCAGTCTCTCCGGGGAAGAACTGATAATCTGGTAACTGCCGAAGTCGGCGATACCCGCAAAAGGGGCCGGATTGCTCTCGCGCAGGCGTGCGTAAACACCGATCGCACTGCCTTGATGTTCGATCCGTGCCTGCCACTGGCGTGCAAGATTGACCTGGAACACGTCCCCTTCCAGGATGTAGCGCTTAATCTTAGCCACCCCTTGCAGGAAAATCTGTTCGTCTTCCTCTTCAAGTTCCTCCACCCTTACCGGGTTGCTCTCATATTCGGTAACATCACTCAAATCGGTGCGCAGGTCTTCAAGAAGATGCGAATGGGCCTCCTCAGCAAACAAGTAGGTCTGCCTCTTGACATGGTCGACCATGATCGCCGCAGGGATACGGACAAGGGCGGCCAACGGGAATTGGCTTGTCTGCTGTCTTTCTGCGACGGAGGGCTCTAGTTGGTGTAGCAATTCATAGCCAAGATAAACGAACCAGCCCCCGTGAAAGGGAAGCTTGCTCGCTTCCTGCTCTGGTGGGCGCGTGGATTTCCCCCACTCTTCATCCAGAACAAAAAAAAATGATTTTTCCAATCCTGCCGGATCGGAGGGGAATATTTGTGACTGCACTGGAAAAGCGAAAAGAATATCCCAACCAGGACAACTCAGGGTTTGCAGCAGATAAGGATAGCGCAACGGATTTGCCGCATGGAGGCCAAGCAAGTCAGGCGTACCGGGGAGCTGTATGACGGGCACAAGCTACCTTAATGACAAGAAAACCCCAGAGACGTGAGCCCCTGCAGGCTCAGATCTTGCGAAACACCAGAGTACCGTTGGTGCCACCAAACCCGAAGGAATTCGACAGGGCGACATCGATTTTCATCTTGCGGGCAATATTCGGCACATAGTCAAGATCACACTCGGGGTCCTGCTCGACCATATTGATGGTCGGCGGAGAAATTTGATGATATATGCTCAGTGCAGAAAATACCGCTTCGACCCCGCCGGCAGCACCAAGCAGATGCCCGGTCATGGATTTTGTCGAATTGACTGCGATATTTTTGGCGTGTTCGCCAAAGCACAGCTTGACCGCCTTGGTTTCTGCCAAATCGCCCAAAGGCGTGGATGTGCCGTGGGCATTGATGAAATCAACCTGATCGTGTGGAATACCCGCGTTACGCAAGGCATTCGTCATGCATCGAGCGGCGCCGCTACCGTCTTCGCAGGGAGCCGTCATGTGGTTGGCATCTGCGCTCATGCCGAAACCCGGCACTTCGGCATAAATTCTCGCTCCGCGCGCCTTGGCGTGTTCGTATTCTTCGAGCACCAGTATCCCTGCGCCTTCTCCAAGCACGAAGCCATCCCGACCGGTATCCCAGGGGCGACTCGCCCTTTCGGGATCATCATTGCGAGTGGATAGCGCGCGTGCCGAGGCAAAGCCGCCAACCGCCAGTGGTGTCACAGTAGATTCCGCTCCGCCCGCGATCATGATATCGGCGTCGCCGTACTCGATCATGCGCGCGGAATCGCCAATGCAGTGAGTCGCCGTGGTACAGGCTGTAACCATCGCCAGATTCGGGCCTTTTAGTCCAAACATGATGGACAGATTGCCTGAGATCATATTGATGATCGTGCCTGGAATGAAAAACGGGGAAATTTTGCGCGGACCGCCTTCCAGATAGGTGTTATGAGTAACCTCGATCATCGGTAAACCACCGATGCCGGAACCGATATTAACGCCGATGCGTTCGGCGTTTTCCGGGGTAACCACAATGCCGGAGTCCTTGATCGCCTGCACTCCCGCCGCAAGCCCGTAATGGATAAAAATATCCATGCGGCGAGCTTCCTTGGCGGAAATGTATTCGGTGATATCGAACCCTTTGACCTCACCGGCAATCTGGGAGGAAAAAGCTGTGGGGTCGAACCGGGTAATCCGGCTTATTCCAGACTTGCCGGCAAGAATGTTCGACCACGCTTGCTCAACAGTATTACCGACAGGCGAAATTATGCCCAGACCGGTGATGACGACTCTGCGTTTAGACAAGACGGCTCCAGTTGCGAGTGGTTACAGGATAGATGGAACAGTTTAGTTCAGATGACCATTGACGTAATCAACGGCTTGTTTGACGGTGGTGATTTTTTCCGCTTCTTCGTCAGGAATTTCGCAGTCGAACTCTTCTTCCAGTGCCATGACCAGCTCAACGGTATCCAGGGAATCAGCGCCCAGGTCGTCGACGAAGGAGGATTCAATCTTTACTTCTGCTTCGTTCACGCCAAGTTGCTCAGCAACGATTTTTTTGACGCGTTGTTCGATATTTTCCATCTAAGTACCCTCTCTTGAATCGCTATAAAAAAGCTGACGCATTTTACCAAAAATTGCCCACTTCACCAAACGGGAAGTTTGCCCAATCAACTCATGTACATGCCGCCATTGACGTGCATTGTGGTACCCGTAACATAACCTGCTTGCGGCGAAGCTAGGAACGCGACCGAAGCTGCGATATCCTGGACCGTACCAAGTCGTCCCAGCGGGATGTGGCCTAGCAGGCCATTGCGCTGCTCCTCGCTCAGGGCGCGGGTCATGTCCGTGTCGATGAAACCCGGCGCGACACAGTTTACCGTAATATTTCGGCTGCCGACTTCGCGTGCCAGCGACTTGCTGAAGCCAATGATAGCTGCCTTGGCAGCGGCATAATTAGTCTGGCCGGCGTTCCCCATCGCGCCTACCACCGAGGCAATGCTGATGATGCGGCCATAACGTGCCTTCATCATCGAGCGCAGAACAGCCTGGCTCAAGCGGAATACGGACTTCAGGTTGGTATCCATGATATCGTCCCACTCTTCCTCCTTCATCCGCATCAGCAGATTGTCACGGGTGATGCCGGCATTATTGACCAGAATCGAGATTTCACCGAATTGGGCACGTATCGCTTGCAACACCTGTTCGATCTGCGCAGGATCTTTGACGTTAAGAGCCAGCCCTGCACCCTTGATGCCGGCTTGGCTCAGATAACTGCTGATATTGTCTGCGCCGGCCTGGCTGGTCGCCGTACCGACAACGGTTGCGCCCTGCTTGCCGAGTTCCAGCGCGACAGCTTGGCCAATTCCACGACTGGCGCCTGTTACCAAAGCAATTTGCCCATCCAGCATTTAACTATTCTCCTGATTATTTCAATGTATCCATTGCCTGGCGCAGCGCTGCTTCATCAGACAGCACAAATGCCTGCATGTCGCCATTAATGCGCTTGTTCAGTCCGGCCAGCACCTTCCCGGGTCCGCATTCTGCAAGCTTGACGATGCCTTGATCTGCAAAGCCTCTGACTGTTTCCACCCATCTCACCGGGCTGTACAGTTGGCGCGCCAGTGCATCCTTGATGCCAGCCTCATCGCCGTGACTTTTGACATCGGCGTTATGCACCACCGGAATTTGCGGCGTCTTGATCGAAATAGTCAACAGGCGCTGCGTCAGTGCATCCGCCGCCGGGCGCATCAAGGCACAATGGGATGGAACGCTGACCGGCAGCGGCAGCGCGCGTTTTGCGCCCCTTTCCTTGGCCAGAACCATGCCACGCTCAACCGCGGTTTTGTGACCAGCGATCACGACTTGGCCCGGCGAATTGAAATTGACCGGCTCCAGCACCTCGCCTTGAGCTGCTTCGGCACAAACGGCTCGCACGGCATCGTCATCGAGCCCCAGGATCGCTGCCATGCCCCCCACCCCTTCGGCCACCGCTTCCTGCATGGCCTGTGCGCGGAACCGTACCAGTGGCAATGCATCGGCAAATGAAAGCGCCCCGGATGCAACCAGTGCGGTGTATTCGCCCAAGCTGTGGCCGGCCAGTGCAGTCGGTTGCGCTCCTTGCAGGGCATTCCAGGCGCGGAACACCGCCACGCCGGCAGTCAGCATCACCGGCTGGGTATTCACGGTCAGGTTGAGCTCTTCGGCGCTGCCGCCCGTGACCATGCCCCATAAATCCTGCTTGAGAATGCTCCCCGCTTCCTCAAAGGTCTCCCGCACGATGGGAAGCCCATCGAAGCCATTCATCATGCCGACCGACTGCGAACCTTGTCCTGGAAATACGAATGCGAAACTCATGTTTTTAACTTTCTTACCAAGTTACTAGCGCAGAACCCCAGGTGAAACCGCCACCCACGCCTTCCATCAGTATGGTGTCGCCGAGCTTGATCCGGCCATCCCGAACCGCGACATCAAGCGCCAAGGGAATCGAAGCCGCCGAGGTGTTGCCATGTTTGTCGACTGTGACCACGACATTATCCATGCTCATGCCCAATTTCTTGGCAGTGGCCTGGATAATGCGAATATTGGCCTGATGCGGTACCAGCCAGGTGATGTCCGACTTCTGCATGCCATTGGCTGCGAGGGTCTCCTCAACGATGGAGTCCAGCACCCCGACTGCAAACTTGAACACGCCGGTGCCGTCCATTTCCACGAAGGGGTTACCTTCAGCCCTGCCGCCCGAGAGGCACGCTGGCACAGCCAATAGATGGCCATAACTGCCATCAGCATGCAGATGGGTGGAAATAATTCCAGGTTCTTCACTGGCTTTCAGGACAACCGCACCAGCGCCATCGCCGAACAGGACGCAGGTGTTGCGGTCGGTCCAGTCCATGATGCGGGAAAAAGTTTCCGCACCCACAACCAAGGCGCACTTGCTTTGCCCGCCACGAATGAACTGATCGGCCGTTGCCAGGGCGTAGACAAAACCACTGCAAACCGCCTGGATGTCGAACGCCGGGCCACCGCTCCTGATGCCCAGTTTGTCCTGGAGAATACAGGCTGTACTAGGAAACACGACATCAGGCGTAGTTGTGGCAACGATGATCAAGTCGATGCTTTGGGGGTCGACGCCGGCCATTTCTATGGCCCTCTGCGCCGCTTGGAAAGCCAGATCGCTGGTGGTCTGATTTTCTGCGACGATGTGGCGTTCACGAATGCCCGTGCGGGAAAAAACCCACTCGTCCGAGGTGTCGACCATCTTCGCCAGATCGTGGTTGGTCAGGATTTTTTCCGGCAGGTAGCCGCCGGTACCGATAATACGTGAATACATCAGGCCTTTTCCTCGTTCAACATGGCCATTTGTTCATTAATCCGGCGCAAGACGCCGTTGCGCACTTCCTCGACCGCTCGTTCAATGGCGAACTGAAAGGCGAAACTATCTGCCGAGCCGTGGCTTTTCACCACAACCCCTCGCAATCCAAGTAGGCTTGCGCCGTTGTAACGCCGATGATCGAGGCGCTTCTTGAATGCGCTGAGAACCGGGTAGGCGATAAGGCCAGCCAAATGGGTCAGGATGTTGCGCTTGAATTCCTGGCGTAAAAAAGTCGCCAACATCTGCACCAGTCCTTCCGACGCCTTTAGCGCAACATTGCCGACAAAGCCATCGCATACCACCACGTCCGTGGTGCCTTTATAGATGTCGTTGCCTTCCACATTGCCATGGAAATTCAGATGGCTCTGACGCAATAATTCGGCGGTCTGCTTGACCACTTCGTTGCCCTTGATGTCTTCTTCGCCAATATTGAGCAGACCAACTGTGGGGGCTTCCTTGTGCTCCACAGCGGAAACCAGCATCGCGCCCATTACAGCGAACTGGAGCAGGTGGTTGGCAGTGCAATCCACATTGGCTCCAAGGTCGAGAACGTGGGTATGGCCGTTCAGCGTGGGCATCATCCCGGCAATTGCCGGTCGTTCTATCCCGGGCAGCATTTTCAGGACAAAGCGGGATATGGCCATTAACGCACCAGTGTTACCGGCGCTAACGCAAGCATTCGCCTCGCCCGTTTTTACCAGGTTGATGGCGACACGCATGGAGGAGTCTTTTTTGTTGCGCAAGGACAGCGCGGGGGGGTCGTCCATAGTAACCACCTCGCTGGCATGATGAATGCGTAGACGAGAAGTCACAGAGACCTTGAGGGAGCGAAGCTCGGCCTCAATCACCTCGGCCAGGCCGACTAATACTATATTGACTTCAGCGTCCCGTTTCAGGTACGCCAGAGCAGCAGGGACCGTGACATGGGGTCCATGATCGCCCCCCATGGCGTCGATCGCAACAGTGATATCCATTACGCTTGTTGCAAACCGCCTTTACCGTACCGATTACTCGCCCTTGGCACGCGCAACCTTTTTGCCACGGTAGAAACCGCTAGGGCTGACGTGGTGACGCAGGTGAATTTCTCCGGTGGTAGGCTCCACAGCCAACGGTGGGTTGGTCAGGAAGTCGTGCGCGCGGTGCATGCCACGCTTAGAGGGGGATTTCTTGTTCTGTTGTACAGCCATGATAACTCCTAATTTTTTCTCAAATCTTTCGTTTTCAGCGCGGCCAGAGCACTGAAAGCATTTTGTTTATCGGTTTTCGCCTGGCCAAAATCATCGCCCGTCTTACAGTCTCCCGACGCGTGCGTAGGCACCATCGGCAAGCCCAGCAACACTTCATCTTCAACCAACGCCAGCACATCCATATTCGGATCCACCTTTATAGCATCAGTTAATTCATCCTCGTTCACCAGTGCTGGAAAAACCTGTTCATCCTCGATTAATTCCAGTTCGGAATCGAGGTCCACAGGAAAAGCCAGAGTTCCAAGGCAACGCTGGCACCTAAGTTGCAGCATGCCCTTGACGGCGCAAACCAGAAAAAGCTTATCGTTCTCGCCGCGCTTGCCGGTCAGGGTGTACTCCAGCGTACCGCTACTGGAAAACAGTAAATCCTGCAGCCGACTCAAATTTGCGACCGCGACGCTACCGCTTAACGATTCGCCGTTGAGCGCAAACTCGATGCTGTTGATGACGACCTGTTCAGGCATAAGGCGCGCATGATATAATTTTTAAGATTGGCTGTCAAAAAACAAGCTCCAAGAGCAATCCAAAATAGCGATCCTAGAAACTTGATGTTTTGATAATTTAACGGGTTCCCGCGTGATCAAGAAAATTCTTATTGCCAATCGTGGTGAAATCGCGGTCCGTATTGTACGCGCTTGCTCCGAAATGGGGATTAAATCCGTCGCCATCTATACGGATGCCGACCGACATGCCCTGCACGTCAAGAAGGCCGATGAATCATACAATATCGGCTCCGACCCGGTCATTGGCTACCTGAATGCACATAATATAGTCAATCTCGCTGTTGCGGCAGGTTGCGATGCGCTTCATCCCGGCTACGGCTTCCTTTCGGAAAATCCGGTTTTGGCAGAAATCTGCGCCAAGAGAGGCATCAAGTTCATCGGACCATCTCC
Source organism: Sulfuricella denitrificans skB26 (assembly GCF_000297055.2). Classification (NCBI taxonomy): domain Bacteria; kingdom Pseudomonadati; phylum Pseudomonadota; class Betaproteobacteria; order Nitrosomonadales; family Sulfuricellaceae; genus Sulfuricella; species Sulfuricella denitrificans. Next base: position 1,550,535 of record NC_022357.1, read on the forward strand.
AAAAGTAATCCACCGCATGGGCGACAAGATTCAGGCTCGGCAGGCAATGATCGATGCAGGCGTACCAGTAATTCCAGGCAGCGAAGGCAACTTGGCCAACGTCAAACAAGCAATTGAACTGGCCACCGGAATTGGCTACCCCGTCATGCTGAAAGCCACCAACGGCGGTGGTGGGCGTGGTATCCGCCGCTGCAACAGCGAAGAAGAACTGGTCAAGAATTATGACCGCGTTGTTTCCGAAGCCACCAAGGCATTCGGCAAGCCTGAGCTATTCATGGAAAAATGCGTGGTCAACCCGCGCCACATTGAAGTCCAGGTCATCGGAGACAGCTTCGGTAGCGTGATCCATCTGTTCGAACGCGATTGTTCGATCCAGCGCCGCAATCAGAAGTTGATCGAAATCGCGCCTTCCCCGCAACTGACCCGCGCCCAACGCGACTACATCGGCAAGATCGCTGTGCAGGCAGCCAGAACAGTCGGCTACGAAAACGCGGGTACGGTGGAGTTTCTGCTCGACCAGGACAATCAGTTCTACTTTATGGAAATGAATACCCGCCTGCAGGTAGAACACACTGTAACCGAAACCATTACCGGCATCGACATTGTCCAGGAGCAGATCCGTATCGCCAGTGGTCTGCCTCTGCAGTACAAGCAGGAAGACGTGAATTATCGTGGCTTCGCCATGGAATTCCGCATCAATGCGGAAGATCCGAAAAACGATTTTCTCCCTAGCTTCGGCCGCATCACCCGCTACTATGCTCCCGGCGGTCCCGGCGTACGCACCGATGCAGCTATGTATACCGGCTACGTGATCCCGCCCTATTATGATTCGATGTGCGCCAAGCTTACGGTCTGGGCGCTGACTTGGGAAGGCGTAGTCGAACGTGGGAAACGCGCCCTGAACGACATGGTGGTTTATGGTGTTAAAACCACCATTCCTTATTACCAGCAGATTTTGCAGCATCCGGATTTTCGTAGCGGCAAGTTCGACACCAGCTTCGTCGAAGCTCACCCTGAACTGACCAATTACACGGTGCGACTGCCCAAGGAACAGCTTGCGGCAGCCATTTCGGCAGCAATCGCGGCCCATGTGGGACTTTGATTTCAACTTTTGATTTGTAACTCTAGGATAAAGCATGGCTAAAGTTTTCATCAGCGATCTGGTACTGCGCGACGGGCATCAATCCCTGATTGCGACCCGCATGCGCACTGAAGATATGCTGCCGATCTGTGCCAGGTTGGACAGTGTGGGTTTCTGGTCACTGGAAGCTTGGGGTGGCGCGACATTCGACGCCTGCGTACGTTTTCTGCGCGAAGATCCGTGGGATCGCCTGAAGAAACTGCGAAAGGCACTACCCAATACCCGAATCCAGATGCTGCTTCGCGGCCAGAATCTGCTCGGCTACCGCAATTATTCAGATGACGTGGTGCGCGCCTTCGTAAAAAAATCGGCCGACAACGGTGTGGATGTGTTCCGTATTTTTGACGCCATGAACGACCTGAGAAACCTGCGTGTTTCCATCGAGGCGGTAAAAGCCAGCGGCAAGATCGCCGAAGGTGCGATCAGCTACACTACGAGCCCAGTGCACAACATCCCCTATTTCGTCAATTTGGCCAAGGAATTTGAAGCGATGGGCTGTGATACCCTCGCTATCAAGGACATGGCCGGCCTCCTTACCCCCACCACCACAGCAGAGTTGGTCAAAGCGATTGCCGCTGTGGTAAAGATGCCTATCCACATGCACAGCCACGCAACATCTGGCCTGTCGGCGATGTGCCTCCTGCGCGCGGTAGAAAATGGCGCAACTATCCTGGATACCTGTAACTCCTCTTTTGGCGAAGGTGCCAGCCATACTTCCACGGAAAGCATGGTCGCAGCGCTGGCCGGTACCGAATACGACACCGGTTTGAGCCTGCCACTGCTCCAGGAAATCACCGCTTATTTTCGCGAGACCCGCAAAAAATACTGGCAGTTCGAAAGCGAATTCACGGGCGTGGATACCCGGGTGCTGGTGAATCAGGTTCCCGGCGGCATGATTTCCAACTTGTCCAACCAATTGAAGGAACAGGGCGCTCTCAACCGCATGGATGAAGTGCTGGCGGAAATTCCTCGGGTACGTGAAGATCTGGGCTTTCCTCCGCTAGTCACACCGACATCACAGATCGTCGGCACCCAGGCAGTCTTGAATGTGCTAACCGGCGAACGATACAAATCCGTCACTACCGAAGTAAAGAACTATCTGCAAGGCCGCTACGGCAAGGCTCCAGGAGAGGTCAATGCACAGGTGCGCAGCATCGCCATCGGCGACGCGGAAGTCATCTCCTGCCGTCCAGCCGATTTTCTGGAAGATGAGATGGACAAGCTGCTTGGCGAGATCGAAGGCATCGCCAAGAGTGAGGAGGACTTGCTGACCTATGCCATGTTCCCGGAACTGGCCCGCACCTTCCTGCAGGAACGCGCAGCCGGCACGCTCAAACCGGAGCAACTCCTGCCTGCCGGCAGCAATCTTTCCTGCGGTCCGTTTTATGCGCCGAATGAATTCAATGTTTCGCTGCACGGCGAAACCTACCATATCCACATTAGCGGCTCCGGCCATCCCGGCGAGGAACAGCGCTCCTTCTTCGTTTCCGTCGATGGTGTGCCAGAAGAACTGATCGTCGAGGCTCTGAGCGAAATTGAGGTATTCGGTGGCACCGGCGGTGTGGTGTCCGGCGGCAGCGCCAAGACCAAGGAAAGTAGCGGCAAGAGCAGCGGCGGAAAACGCCCCCGCCCCACGCGCCAAGGGCACGTCACCACTGCTATGCCAGGTGCCATCGTCGACGTGCTGGTTGAGATCGGCAAAAAGGTCAATGCCGGCGACCCGGTACTGGTAATCGAGGCGATGAAAATGGAAAACGAAATCCAGGCACCGATCAGCGGCACGGTCATCAGTGTCTGGGTGGCCAAGGGTGACACCGTCACGCCTGACGAAGCGCTGATGGAAATACAACCGGAATAATTAAAAACAGTCCTGAGTTTCGAGTCCTGAGTAAAACTACTTGGCCTCAGCACCCAGGACTCAGGACTCTTCTCTTGAAACTGATATTAGCCTCCACCTCACCCTACCGACGTGAACTGCTGACGCGCCTGAAAATCCCCTTTGAGGTCTGCTCGCCTGAAGTGGACGAAACCCCCCTCACCGGTGAAACACCCGAGCAAACCGCCTACCGCCTGGCGATCGCCAAGGCCAAGGCACCCGCCAAGAGCTTCCCCGATTCACTGATCATCGGTTCCGACCAGGTTGCTACTCTGGACGGCCTTCAGCTTGGCAAGCCGCATACCCACGAAAACGCCGTCAAGCAACTCACCATGATGCGTGGGCGAAGCGTGGTGTTCCATACTGCGCTGTGCCTTTACAACAGTCGCACCGGCAACTCCCAGGCCAGGGAAATTCCTTTCACGGTGCATTTCCGCAAGCTGACCGATGCACAAATTGAACACTATTTGTTCAAGGAGCAGCCTTACAACTGTGCCGGCAGCGCTAAATCGGAAGGATTGGGCATTGCCCTGATCGAAAAAATGAGCGGTGACGATCCCAACTCTTTGATCGGCTTGCCGCTGATTGCCTTGATTGAAATGCTTGAAAACGAAGGCATGCCGGTAATCTAAATGGCCACTGGCACCCTCTACCTGATTCCTACCACGCTGGGAGAAAGTCCTCTTTCTTCGATTATCCCGGAGCAGGTTCGCAATATTGCGGCGTCGCTGACCGTTTTTGTCGCAGAAAACCCCAAAACCGCCCGGCAATACCTGAAACAGCTGGAACTTGCCACGCCACTTCAGGATATCGAGATATTTACCCTGGACAAGCACACCAAGCCGGAGCAATTGGAGTTGTTTCTCCAACCTGCGCTGGCAGGAAAAGATCTGGGACTGGTATCCGAAGCCGGCTGCCCGGCAGTTGCCGACCCCGGTGCGCTGCTGGTTCGACTGGCGCACAAGAAAGGGATCAAGGTAGTACCGCTGGTGGGACCCTCATCCATTTTGCTGGCGCTGATGGCATCCGGCATGAACGGACAGGCTTTCGCCTTTCATGGCTACCTGCCCATACAGAAAGCGGAACGTTGCAAAAGGATAACTGAACTGGAAAAAGAGTCGGCGATCAGAAACCAGACCCAGATTTTCATCGAAACGCCTTACCGCAATCAGGCGCTGCTGGAAGATCTGGTCCAGACTTGCGAATCCGGCACCGAACTGTGCGTTGCCACCGACCTGACCCTTGCCAGCGAGAAAATCGATACCCGCACAGCCGGCGCTTGGCGCAAGGGCCTGCCGGACATCAACAAGAAGCCGACGATTTTCCTGCTCTATCGTCCACGCTCAAACTAGAATCTCCTCGAACGACTCAATCCAGTCGAGACGAATTTCTTCCTCACTGTTATCCTCACGGCTGAATTTCAGCCATTCCGCACCGTCACGGGTGGTCACATCCAGCGGCATGATTGTCTCAACCCTGTCCCGGCCCTCCTGTCGGTATTTCAGCATCAACGGTATCCGCCGCAAAACGCTGAATTCCAGCCTCTCGTGCTGCATGCAAGCGATAGGCAGGTAGTCCGGCTCCATCCTAGCGCAAGCCCATGCCACCGTTCGCAAGCGGATTAATGACGCTCGCCGTGGCTGCGCCGAACCGTTTGGCAAAGCGCTCCGCAATGCCTTCCTGCGGAGTGAAATCGATGATTTCCTCGGCCTTGATGATATCGCGCGCCACATAATCAGCACTGCCAAAGGCATCGGCCAAACCGAGTTGGATGCTCCTTTCGCCACTCCAGAACAAACCGCTGAACATCTCTGGCGTTTCCTTCAAACGCTTTCCACGCCCCTGGCGCACCACGGTGATGAATTGCTGGTGGATTTCATTCAACATCGTCTGGGCATATTCCTTCTGGCTGGCGCTCATCGGTGAAAAAGGGTCGAGGAAACCCTTGTTTTCACCTGCAGTCAACAATCGGCGCTCGATTCCCAGTTTTTCCATCGTACCGGTGAAGCCGAAGCCATCCATCAGCACGCCAATTGAACCGACGATGCTGGCTTTGTCGACAAATATCTTGTCGGCGGCGGCAGCAGCATAATACCCACCCGAGGCGCAAATATCTTCCACGACGGCATACAAAGGGATTTGCGGATATTTTGCGCGCAGACGCCTGATTTCATCATTGATGTAGCCAGCCTGAACCGGGCTGCCGCCCGGGCTGTTGATCAGCAGAATAACACCCTTGGTTCCCTTGTCCTTGAAGGCTTCTCGCAAACCACCGATCACCCGATCAGCATGGGTGTCCCCTCCGGCAGCGATCACGCCGCGCAATTCAACCAATGCAGTGTGTTTGCCGGAAAGAGGGGTCTCCCCCTTGTTGAACCAACCCATCATTGCGAACGTCAAAATAATTAAAAACACAAGGGTCAACAGTCTAAAAAAGATCGACCACTGCCGCGCCCGGCGTTGCTCCTGCAAGGCCGAAAATGCCAGCTTTTCCAGAGTTTTTCTCTCCCAGCTTTCAGGGTCAGCCATGGTCGTCCTTTCGATTTTGAGTAGTTACGATTTTAGTCTTTAATCAGGCATGATCGCTCAGCCACCGGCTCAGTTCACCGAAATCATCGGCACAAACAAGTGGAGACAGAGCCAGCAGACCTTCCCGCGGATGAGCACCATAGCACACACCGATTGCGGACACGCCAGCATTGCTGGCCATTTTCAGATCATGGCTGGTGTCACCGATCATCAGGGTTTTCGCTTGCGGCACACCGAGTTCGTCCATGATTTCCAGCAGCATACAGGGATGAGGCTTGGAAAAGCACTCATCGGCGCAGCGCGAAGAATGGAAATATTGACCCAAACCGGTCTGTTCAAGAACGCGATCAAGTCCGCCCCGCCCCTTGCCAGTTGCCACTGCAAGCAAAAATCCCTCTTCATGCAATGCCGCTATGGTTTCGGCTGCGCCGGAAAACAGAGGAATTTCCGTGTCCTGTGCAAGGTAATAGTGGCGGTAACGCTCCACCAGCGCCTCGTAACCGGAGCGGGGTAACTCTGGGAACAGGGCCGCAATCGCCTCGTTAAGGCCCAAACCGATGATATGGCGGGCCTCGCTTTCACTGGGAACCAACAAGCCAACATCGCGACTGGCAGCCTGAATAGAAAAGGCAATGGCTCCAGCTGAATCCATTAGCGTGCCATCCCAGTCGAAAACCAGTAAATCGAATTGTTTCGGCATGTCCTTATCTACTCCTCCGTATCCAAAAGTCGGAGAAACCGTTTCAGATCATCCGGCAGAGGTGCTTCCAGGGACAGCATCTCTCCCGTCAGCGGGTGTTTGAGCACCATCTTGAAGGCGTGTAAAAACATCCGCTTCAAACCGCGCTTTTGGAGCGCCTTGTTCAAGGGGAAATCGCCATATTTATCGTCTCCAACAATCGGGAATCCCAGATGTGACAGGTGGACACGGATTTGATGGGTACGCCCTGTTTTGAGTTCCGCTTCGAGCAGACAGAATTCAGGCCAGGATTTTTTCAAGGTAAAAATAGTGTGCGCGGTCTGCCCCTCCTCGTTCACGCTTACCCGGCGCTCGCCAGAACCGGTCACGTACTTGTGTAGCGGCAGCTTCACGCTTTGTTTGGCGTTTAGCCATTGCCCCTTAACCAGGGTGAGATAGCGTTTTTCCGTCTCGCCTTCACGCATTGCACGATGCAACTCGACCAGAGCACTACGTTTTTTAGCCAGTAGAAGGACTCCTGAGGTTTCACGGTCCAGTCGGTGCACCAATTCAAGAAACTTGAATTCGGGATGCTCCAGGCGCATCTGCTCGATCACGCCGCGGCTGATGCCACTACCCCCATGCACCGCCATGCCGGACGGTTTGTTGAGTGCAATCAGGGCGTCGTCCTGATACAGGATGTGCCGGGAAAGCATCTGTGGCGCAGCGGCTTTTGGCTCCCCGTTATCGGTTGGCCGAGATGAGCGAACGGGTGGAATACGCAGAACATCACCCAAAACCAGACGACAGGTGGCATCGACGCGCTTGCTGTTGACGCGCACTTCACCACTACGCAAAATGCGGTAGACATGGCTTTTCGGCACACCCTTAAGATGCTTGAAAAGGAAGTTATCGATGCGCTGGGATTCGCTGCTTTCGTCGATAGTTACCCAGGTTACAGATTCTTTGCTTAAATCATTCAATTTGCTTATACTTGAAAATTGCGCTGGGTGGAAACGGACGTTAAATTCGCCGTTACCGAGCCGATTCACGAACGCATAGGATGCGGAATCGGTCGCTACCAGCCTGAAAGTCCTGTCGGTTAATTTCGCTCACCACAAGAAAAAGTAGCGATGGTAAACGAATTGCGCGCTCAAAGCACTCGCAGATTTTCAAGTCTCGTTTCAATAACGGGACTTAAAGAACGACAAACTCGCACCTTAAGGCTTAATTTTAATCGTAAATAAGTTAATGACTAGAATAACAAGATAGTCCGTTCAATTTTACGCAAGCCAGTTAGCGCAGCGGTTTGTCTCCCCGTGTGAAAAGAGCGCGGGAGAATATAACAAATGAAACGCATGTTGTTTAATGCAACGCAAGCCGAAGAGTTACGCGTTGCTATTGTGGACGGTCAAAAGCTCGTTGACCTGGACATTGAATCCGCAGGAAAAGAGCAACGTAAAAGCAACATCTACAAAGGTGTCATTACCCGCATCGAGCCCAGTCTCGAGGCCGCCTTCGTTGATTACGGAACCGAACGTCATGGCTTCCTGCCTTTCAAGGAAGTTTCCCGTGTTAATTTCCTGCTGCCGGAAGGCACGGACATTTCCCGCGCCCGCATCCAGGATGTACTGAAAGAAGGCCAGGAGCTCATCGTTCAGGTGGAGAAGGACGAACGCGGCAACAAAGGCGCTGCGCTCACCACCTTCATTAGCCTCGCTGGCCGTTACCTGGTCCTGATGCCAAACAACCCACGCGGGGGTGGTGTATCCCGCCGTATCGAAGGTGAAGAGCGCAACGAGTTGCGCGACATCATGGCGCAGCTGGATGTCCCCACCGGCATGAGCATCATCGCGCGCACCGCAGGTATCGGACGCACGCAGGAAGAACTGCAGTGGGACCTGAACTATCTGATGCAGCTATGGCGTGCAATTGAAAGCGCCTCCCAACAGCAAAGCGGCGCCTTTCTTATCTACCAGGAAGGTAGTCTGGTCATACGCGCCATCCGCGACCTGTTCCAGCCCGACATCGGCGAAATTCTGATCGACACTGAAGCGATCTATGATCAGGCTGTGCAGTTCATGAGCCACGTCATGCCCGGCAATGTAAACAAGGTCAAACTGTACCGGGATGACGTACCCCTGTTCTCGCGTTTCCAGATCGAACACCAGATCGAAACCGCGTTTGCACGGGAAGTCCCCCTGCCCTCAGGTGGCGCCATCGTTATCGACCATACCGAAGCGCTGGTGTCAGTAGACGTCAACTCGGCCCGCGCCACCCGTGGTGCTGACATTGAGCAGACTGCGTTCAACACCAACCTTGAAGCCGCTGAAGAAGTGGCACGCCAATTGCGCTTGCGCGACTTGGGCGGCTTGGTAGTGATCGATTTCATCGACATGGAAAGCACTCGCAACCAGCGTGAAGTTGAAAATCGCTTGCGTGACGGCCTGCATTACGATCGGGCTCGTGTCCAGATGGGCAAGATATCCCGCTTTGGCCTGCTCGAACTGTCTCGCCAGCGGCTACAGCCCTCGCTCGGCGAAACCAGCCACATCGGTTGCCCACGCTGCAACGGCACTGGGCACATTCGTGGCACTGAGTCTTCCGCTTTGCATATCCTGAGGATACTGCAGGAAGAAGCCATGAAGGACAGCACGACTTCAGTTCATGCCCAGGTTCCAGTGGACGTGGCGACCTTCCTGCTGAATGAAAAACGTGCAGAAATTCACGAAATCGAATCGCGATTCAAGACCAGCATCATGCTGATCCCGAACATCCACATGGAAACGCCGAATTATTCCATAGTCAGGCTGCGAAGCGATGAAGTTAGTAGCGAGGAAACGCCAAGCTACCGCATGGTTGAAATGCCGGCTGAAACCGCCGCAGAAAAATCCTTGTCTGCGGAAGACAAGCCGCAACGCCAGATCGCTGCGGTGCGTGGTATCACAACTGGACAGCCAGCACCGATTGCGGCCGCGGAAAAAACCAAGCAAACCTGGTTTGGCAAGGTCAAGATATGGCTGCAAGGCTTAGGCAGCACTCAGCCGGAAGAAGAGATCAAGCCCAAAGCGCGTCCAGCAAGAACCGACAGGCCGCGCCGTGAACCGCGTGGTGAAGGTCGCGAAGGAAAGCGTGATGCGGAGCGAGGTGAACCCCGCCGGACAGAACGCGGAGAAGGTCGTGGCGGTCAAAAGCCACGTGCGCCTGCTCAGCCGCAAGTAAAGAGGGAAAAAGAGGCTGTCGCCCCTCAGGCATCTGCCCCGGTAGCAGATGTTAAAACAGGCGAAACCGAAGCGCAGGAGCCCAGGAGTCGGCGAGGTCGCCGCGGTGGGCGGCGTGAGCGCGGGGAACGCACGGAGCGTCCTGAAGCGCCACGTAATCTTCCTGAAAGCACCGAAGTTTCAAGCGAGACAGTACCGGCAGTTATCGCTCTAGAGGTGGCGAGCACGAGAGTCGAAAAAGTAGAAGCTGCTCCTGAGATGATCTCCGAAGCTTCGCTGCCCATAGTCGTTCAGGAGTCTACTGCAGTTTTAGTGGTGCCCGAGCCATCCAGACCAGTTGAAACAGAACCTGTCGTAACTGCGTCAGCCGATATCGCTCCAGTCGTTGCCACAGCTGAAGTCGTACCTACCGCCACCCCGGTCGACATCGCAGTTGCCGCCGTTCCGGTCGACATTGTGCCAGAAGTAGCCCCGACCGAAAGTAAGCCGCGAGCTCCACGTCGCCGTGCCCCACAAACTGTGCAGGATGATCAAATCGCTTCCAGCGGACTGGTCATGGTAGAAACCAGCCCTGATAAAATCAAAGCTGTTGTAGAAGAAGCCGTAGCCGACAAACCGGAACGGGTGCGGCCACGCCGTGCGCCACGCCCTAAAATCGTTGAAGAAAGCGCTCCGCTGGTCCAGGTCGAAACACAGTCCAAGTAAACTCCTCTCGCAGCCACCGGGAAGCTGCCTTTACGCAGCTTCCCGGTGGATCGTGCAATCCCCTCACTCCTTTGCGATACTTCTTGCCAGGATTTCGTCCAGCAAGCCCAACCCCGCATCCTCAACCATATTCAGAACGTTCTCAAATCCCTGAATCCCTCCATAGTAAGGATCGGGTACATCGCGCTGGCTGAATCCCCTGCTGAATTCCATAAATAACTTGAGTTTGTGCCGCTCCGGCGGCGGGCAGATCTTGATCAGATTGGCCAGATTATCCTCATCCATCGCCAGAATATAATCAAATTCGTAAAAATCTCTGGCGTCAACCTGCCGCCCGCGCAGGCCGCTCAAATCATAACCCCGTCTCAGCGCAGCCTGCTGGGCTCTTCTGTCGGGCGACGAACCGACATGGTAAGCATGAGTACCTGCCGAATCGATGATGATAGTCTCGGGTTGAACCGCTTTTGAGACCTGGTGACGAAATACCCCTTCCGCGGTTGGAGATCGGCAAATATTGCCCATACAGACAAATAGTATTTTAATTTTTTCCAATTCCAGCTACTCCATAGAAACATCAAATCAAATCATCACAGAAAAATTTAACAAAAATACTCAATGGACTAGAATTATATGGAATTTATGCTGAATGGTACTAACATGGAACCACAAATAATAGTTGACTAAATAACTAAACTATTATTACAATACATGCACTTTTTTGAAATCGCCGTGGAGAATACTATGTCCGCCAACCTGTTCAATGCCGCCGCTACTGGCGACACCACTCAAATCCGTGCCCTGCTGCAAGGTGGCGCGGACTGCAACAGCCGCAACACCGATGGCGGCACATTACTGATGTTAGCAGCCGGAGCCGGTCACCTCGAAGTGGTGAAGGCATTGATCGAACTTGGTGTTGACGTCAATGCGACTGACCAACTAGGCTGGACCGCACTGATGAAAGCACTGTACAACCATGAGCTTAATCGTGGTTTTCCTGAAATCGTTAGCACTTTGATTGACGCCGGAGCCGATATCGAGACCCAGATTGGCTACGGCACTCGTCCGTTGATGCTTGCCGCGGGCTACGGTGAAGCGGGCGTTATTGATGCCCTGTTAAAGGCTGGAGTGGATGTCCGTGCCAAAAACGAAGGTGGCCGCACGGCGCTGATGATGGCGAAGGACAAGGACTACGTTGAAGTTATCAACCAGTTGCATGAGGCCGAACTGGAACTCAGCGATGATCTGTCCTGTGGTTCACGTACGCCGCCAGGCGTCAACGTAGTCACTTTTATGAAAAATTCGGAGCATTGATCTTCCATCCACAGCCAATAGTTGTGGTAATGCTTACGTTTTAAACATCAGCGCCTTAATCTGATTCAATTTGTCGCGTAGCTGCGTGGCACGTTCGAACTCAAGATTCCGGGCGCAAGCCAGCATTTCTTTTTCCAGTTGCTTGATTTCCTTGGTCAGCTTCTTCTCGTCCAGGTGCTTGTAGGCAGCAAGCTCCTGAGCGACTTTCAGTTCCTTCTGGGCGGTGTCGATATCGAACACGCCATCGATGATGTCCTTGATACGCTTGGTGACCCCTCTCGGCGTGATGCCGTGAGCGGTGTTATGGGCAACCTGCTTAGCCCGGCGTCGCTCTGTTTCGTCCATCGCCCGGCGCATGGAATTAGTGATTTTGTCGCCATAGAGAATCGCGGTGCCATTAATGTGACGTGCCGCCCTTCCTATGGTCTGGATCAGCGCACGTTCGGAACGCAAGAAGCCCTCCTTGTCGGCGTCCAGAATTGCAACCAACGATACCTCTGGAATATCAAGGCCTTCTCGCAACAAGTTAATTCCAATTAGCACATCGAACACCCCCAGTCGCAGGTCGCGGATGATCTCGACCCTTTCAACCGTGTCGATGTCCGAGTGCACGTAGCGAACCTTGATTCCATGATCAGACAGATAGTCGGTCAAATCCTCGGCCATGCGCTTGGTCAGAGTAGTGACCAGCACGCGCTCGCCTAGCGCAATTCGGGCGTTGAGTTCGGAGAGCAGATCGTCCACCTGGTTGGTTGCCGGGCGGACTTCGATCTTCGGATCGACTAACCCGGTTGGCCTCACCACTTGTTCGACCACTTGGCCCGCATGCTGCGCCTCGTAATCAGCAGGCGTAGCGGAAACGAAAATGGACTGCCGCATCACCTTTTCGAACTCGTCGAAGCGCAGGGGCCGGTTATCGAGTGCAGAGGGCAGACGGAAACCATATCCCACCAGATTTTCCTTGCGCGCCCGATCACCCTTGTACATGCCGCCGATTTGCGGGATGGTGACATGGCTTTCGTCTAGGAACATCAGTGCGTTAGGTGGCAGATAGTCGATCAGTGTGGGCGGCGGATCGCCCGGATTCCTGCCGGACAGATGGCGCGAGTAGTTTTCGATGCCCTTGCAGAACCCCAACTCGTTGAGCATTTCCAGGTCGAAGCGGGTGCGCTGCTCGATCCGCTGCGCTTCCACTAATTTATGCTCTTTCTGGAAAAACTCGATGCGCTCGCGCAATTCCAGCTTGATCGCCTCGATCGCCCGCAGCGTGGTACTGCGTGGCGTGACGTAATGGCTTGACGGGTAAACTGTATAGCGCGGAACCTTGCGCTGAATATGGCCGGTCAGCGGGTCGAACAAAGAAATACTCTCGACTTCGTCATCGAACAAACTGACCCGCACCGCTGTTTCCGCGCTTTCTGCCGGATAGATGTCGAGCACATCACCGCGCACACGAAAGGTGCCGCGTCGAAAATCGATCTCGTTGCGGTCGTACTGCATCTCGGTGAGGCGCTTGATGGCATCGCGCTGAGACATCGTCTCGCCCTGGCGCAGATGCAGAATCATGCCGTGGTAATCCACCGGATCGCCGATACCGTAAATGCACGAAACCGAGGCGACGATCACGCAATCCTCACGCTCCAGCAAAGATTTGGTGGCGGATAACCGCATCTGTTCGATGTGCTCGTTGATGCTGGAGTCTTTTTCGATGAACATATCACGCGACGGAACATAGGCTTCCGGCTGGTAATAATCGTAATAGGAAACAAAATATTCCACCGCGTTTTCCGGAAAGAACTCGCGCATCTCGGAATACAATTGCGCCGCCAGAGTCTTATTGTGCGCCATGACAATGGCTGGTCGGCCAAGTTGGGCGATGACATTGGCCATGGTGAAGGTCTTGCCGGAGCCGGTCACACCGAGCAAGGTCTGGAACGCCAGCCCGTCGTTCAGGCCTTCGACCAACTGTGCGATGGCATTGGGCTGATCCCCGGCGGGCTCAAACGGCTGGTGAAGTTTGTAGGGGCTATTGGGAAATGTGACGATCACGGGTAAAATTGTGCGGTTTGATAACTTTAAATTGTATCATGCAGGCACTGGCCCGCATTGCTCTCACTTAAGGATAGAATCTTGGAACTGTCTCAGCGCGTTCAGGCCATCAAGGAATCCCCTACCCTCGCCGTAAGCGCACGCGCTGCCCGGCTCAAGGCTGAAGGTAAGGACATCATCGGCCTCGGCGTCGGCGAACCAGATTTTGACACTCCGCAGCACATCAAGGACGCCGCCAAAAAGGCCATTGACGACGGGTTTACCAAATACACCCCGGTCAGCGGCATACCCAGCCTGAAAAATGCCATCGTCGCCAAACTCAAGCGTGACAACGACCTGGATTACACCGCAAAAGAAGTTATTGTCGGCGTCGGCGGCAAGCAGTGCATCTTCAATCTGGCTTTGGCCGTCCTGAATCCGGGCGACGAAGTAGTCATCCCGGCCCCATACTGGGTTTCCTATGCTGATATCGCCATAGTGGCCGAAGCCAAGCCGGTGATCGTCGAATGCGGCATCGAACAGGGCTTCAAGATCACCCCGACACAGCTGGATGAGGCCATCACGCCCAAGACAAAAATATTCATGATCAACAGCCCGTCCAACCCGACCGGGGCGGTCTACACACTGGACGAACTGAAGGCCCTGGGTGAAGTGCTGAAACGTCACTCTCACGTACTGGTGGCCACTGACGACATGTACGAGCATGTCAACCTGTCCGGCGCGAAGTTCTTCAACATCCTCAACGCCACCCCTGAGCTGAAAGACCGATGCGTCGTGCTGAACGGCGTGTCGAAGGCCTATTCAATGACAGGCTGGCGTATTGGCTACGCTGCCGGCCCGGAAAATATCATCAAGGCGATGGAAATTCTTCAGTCCCAATCCACCTCCAACCCCACCTCGATCTCACAGGTGGCGGCCCAAGCCGCCCTGGATGGCGATCAGTCATGCATCGAGCCGATGGTGAAAGCCTTCCGCGAACGCCATGAGTTCGTAGTGCGTCGCTTCAATGAAATGAAGGGGGTGAAGTGCATCCATGCCGGCGGCGCCTTCTACGCCTTCCCAGACGCACGAGAAGCCATTGCTGAACTGCATCGTCGCGGCACTATCGCAGAAGCGACTGACATGGCTCTTTCAGAATACCTGCTGGAAAAAGCGGGAGTGGCCATCGTCCCGGGTTCGGCCTTCGGCGCGGAGGGCTACTTCCGCATCTCCTTCGCCACCTCGATGAAAAATCTGGAGATGGCCCTGGATCGTATCCAGAAAGCACTTGAGTAGCTTTGAATTAAACCCGTTACTGAGTTATTGAAGGGCGCCAGGAACGGCGCCCTTTATTTTTTCTTGCCGCCGAACCAGCTTTCCAGTTTGTCGGCCGCCTGCACCCCCAGGGACGTTCCCACTCCGGGGCCAAGGATCGCCGTCCCCACCACAGCCCCGGTGACCGCTGCTCCGGTGGGGAACATGACCGGGTCCTGCAGCGTGCCGGAAACCCTGAGCGGGACACTTACCAGTGAAACACCTTGCTTCACCTCGACATAAACCTTGCCACCCAGTTGTTTTGAAGACGAAATATCCACATCCCCGTTGGCATTGAGTACTCCGGAAGAAATGTTCAGCTTGCTCAAACGGATGTCTTTCCCTGCAACGTTAAATATCCCGCTGAATTCCTCGAACGCTGTCTGTCCACCGCGCACTTCCTTGATCTTGATCGGTTGAGCCGCTCTTGCCAGATCGAAACCGTGCAACACCCCATTGTGGATAGAAAAATCGCCATCAACATTCGGACTATCCGCAAGCTGAGATGCCGTTCTGCCATTCATTGCGAACCTGGCTTTGGCATTGAGCCGGCCATTTACACGGGCTTTGGAATTGAACAGTGGCAACAGAGACTCCAGCGCCACGCGCTGGCTCTTAAGGTCGCCTTTAAGCCGCCACCCTGATTTCCAGTTGAGCTCGGCCGCCCCCTTGAGTGTCCCTCCATAGAGCTTGCCATCGATATCCTTGAGCCGTAACGCTTCACTATCGACGACTCCGGCAATGTTCAGCACGTCGAACTGAAACGCCGGCCCCACAGGAAAGCGCCATTGCTGAGCAGAGAGCTTTAAATCGAAGTCACTGTCCGATATGGGCGTAGCATCCAGCTTGAGCTTGCCGTCATCGCTCGCAAGTAGCGCATTCTTCAAACCCCCGTCCGAGTTCATGTTTACTACCACGCTGAACAGGGGCAACGCCATGCCTGGTGAATCCAGCGTGACGTGATTCAAACCGATTTTTTCGATTCTTACTGTTTGGGGACCTCCATCCGATTTGAACCAGGCTGGCATCTTTCCCAGCATGTCCGTACGGATGGAAATCGTGTCCAGGTCAATATTGCGTAAAATCTTGACTGTGCTAAACAACGAACTTAAATTCGGACTGACCTTGACCGAAGCTATCCTGACTTCTTGCTGGGCGCCGATGGTAATTCTTTCTAGCGCCACATGAGGCATGGGAACCAGCGAAAAACGCAACGAGCCAATCTTGACAGGTTCATTCAGCTTTTCACCCGCCTGCTTCTCGATTTCAGGAATATATGTGTTCAACGGGATGAGAAAAGGCAGACCGATTACAGCCAGAAAAACAACTAGAATAATAAACAGGCGCTTAGTCCACTTCACAGTATCTACCTTAAAAATTACGCCATTTACGGCAACATCACAGATAGGAATTGACCTTTTTACCACAGCAAAGTAAAATCCGCAGCTTGTTAATTCCCTGATAGCTCAGTTGGTAGAGCGACGGACTGTTAATCCGCAGGTCCCTGGTTCGAGTCCAGGTCGGGGAGCCAAATTTGCAGTACAGTTAGAGGGTTACCGTTTAGGCGGTAGCCCTTTTTCTATTCCGCCTCTATATAGACCTCTTCGGGGCTCCGCATCGAAGTAGTTTTGTTCACTTTTGGCAGTTAAATCAGGAAAATTAATGCGTAATTTTTGGACCATCTTTACAGTAGCTCTGCTCATTTTTAGCGCTTCGGCACAAGCAAACGAATCCAAGGAAGGGGGCTCATCTCCCTATGCCAAGTTAGAAGTTTTCACAGTCAACCTTCAGGGTTTAACGCATTACTTACAGGTTGGCATAGCCCTTAAGGTCTCAAAATCCGAAGTTGGTGAAGAAGTCAAAGTTTGGAATCCCGTAATTCGTCATGAATTGATCCTGCTACTCAGCAGTCAAAATAGTGAAGAACTTGCCACGACCGAAGGCAAGAAAAAAGTAATGGCAGCCATCAAGACTGTCATCAACAAGATTCTGAAACTTGATGACAAAGAAGGTGTAACGGACGTTCTGTTCGAGTCTTTCGTCATTCAGTAAATACCGCCCCTTTTTTCAGGGCTCGATATCAGGCACTGAGGCTACAAATAAAGTACTTTGTCTATCTTTAACTCTACCCCTTAGCCAAGCATGAATGCTTTCATCTCACTTGTATTGAATTGGCTCAAGCCACTTGACAACGCGCCGGTCGAAATTCGACGTGCCAAACAATTAATCGCTGCCATTGACGCTGGCGGTACTCCTCTTGATTCAGCCAGAATTTCCAGAATTGCAGAAGATCTCGGGTTGGAGGTATCAAAAAAGGCTCGGATGGAGGACACTATTGACCGAATTCGGATGGCGCTTAAACGCTACTGACGACCTACTGACTATGCGCTGTTTCTGGATATCCCATGAGTACTTTACCCAATGAGCCTCCCACAATGAACACTTTACCAAAATGCCCGCAATGCAATTCGGAATTTACCTATGAAGACGGCGCCATGTTTATCTGCCCAGAATGTGCGCACGAGTGGCCGAGGGTGGTAGCGGAGAGCACTGATGACCGGCGCGTCGTGTGCGATGCCAATGGGAACGTGCTGATGGATGGAGACACCGTGGCGGTGGTCAAGGATCTGAAGGTCAAAGGGTCGTCCTTGGTGGTCAAGGTTGGGACGAAGGTAAAGAATATCCGTCTGGTGGAAGGCGATCACGACATCGACTGCAAGATCGACGGAATTGGCGCAATGCAGCTGAAGTCCGAATTCGTGAAGAAAGTGTAGGTGGCTGGCTTTACATCAGGGCGCCGAAAACTTTTCAAGCACTATGGCTACAGCCGTCTTTCTGGGCGGACTTTCGCTCTAGAGCGGGGGATTGAACAGGTCGATCACAACACGCTCCAGACAGCAAGTGCAAACAATCCACCCAGTGTCGTGGCAAGCCAGTCAAAAAAGTCACAGGTCTGTAAATCGGGATGGAAGTAATCGTAGATTTCTTTCACTGCGCCGACAAGAGACACTATGCCTACAGCAAATAATGTGGGCGCACCGCAAGCAGCCAGTAAAAAGAACAGAACCGCACCTACGATAAAATGCGCCTGTTTGTCTTTGGGTACGCCGATTTGTGGCAACTTTTCGACGTAGGCGCTGAGAAACTTGAGGATGGATTCGATCATCACCGTTCTTCATGCGGGGTTATGCTTGAGATGTGCCAATGAAGTACGATGATTTCAACTAAACCTTAGGTTTTCTGCCCGGTGCTGCAGGAGGAATATATCCAGATATTCGGCAACGTATTCCTTCGACTTTCTCCCCCTTCTCGAACCGAATCGAGTTGCACGCCATAACCTCTCCTTTGGCAGCAAGTTCTGATATATGGAGGCGCACATCAGTTAATGATATCCCTATAGCTTCAGCGATCTCTGCGTCAAGCTGTTCGCCATGCTTTTTCAGGTATTGCAGAATCTCTTTCATGGATATTTACCAGAAACAGCACGAATGATGGGGTAAAGTATATGCCAAAATGGGTATGGAACGGACTACAGATTTTTTCGATTTACTAATAAAATGAAGGCATCCGCAGGCGGTGAGCATGTGCATAATGGTGCATTCGCCCGGCGACCTTACTCAATCAACAGGGGAAATTGGCGTCATGCATGACCGTAGCAGCATCAAGCTCATCAATCAAACGACACGCACGAGCAGAATTGCAATCGCGTTAATCCTGCTCACGTTGGCGATGCCGTCCTTGTTTGCCTGGAGCGACAATGTCGCGCTCGAAAGCGCAAGAGAGTTTACCGGTCAGCTGGCCGCGGTGACGCTGCTTGCGTTTATTGCACGGCTATGGGTAGCGCGTCATTACTCTGCAGGGGTACAGGTCCAAGTGTTGCTGGCGTTTGCGCTAGCGCTGATTAGCTGGTCGGGCTATGTATCACGGATTGCGCATGATGAGCGCGTGTCGGTAATGGCACAACCGGTCAGTTCAACGCCATCGCGTATTCCTAGCCAAATGGAGCCAGTGGACTCAAAACTTGAGGGTGCGCAGCGATAGCGCACTGGGTGTTCGTGCGCTCCGCAATCTAGCCAATTGACCCTAGAGCAAGCAGGCTCCTCTACAAATTACCCAAGTGGCCAATCCAGTTTGGAGCACGAATGTTGTCAGCGACAGTTTGACCTCCGGTTGGCGTATCAAGTGCCTGATGGTGTCTGTGGGGTCTGGCGTCGCAAAGCAGTCCTTCGCCGACTGCTTATTTTTTCCATGGTCTACTGCCGGCTGGTTCTAAGGACCATTTATGGGCGCGGATGCGGGAAATTATCTCACAGCAGTCGAATAAGCGCAGACTGCCGTGGCCCTGGTTGCTCGGCCTCGGCCCGCGGGACAATGGACGTTCCCTGACGGTAGGCGAGACGCATTGACTTCAGGTCCGGGCTAATTTGGGCTTGGCCGCAAAGTCACAGGGTAGTGTGACGAATCAGCCCGGCATCATCATTCTACAAGAAAAACAAACTGTGCGGCGGAGTCACCCTCCACGAGATGCAAGAAACTGGATAAATGGCCTGCGGGAGCCATATCACCGTTCAGGGACAAATGAAAGATCACATTCTGACAACGTCTGCCAGATCAGATCGCAACGACGACATGTTAGTGCAGCGTTCTTTCCTTGCCGCAGCATTGCTTGAATTTCAGACCACTCCCACATGGACAAGTCTCATTGCGCCCGACTTTAGGCGTTTCCCGCTTGGTTGAAACAGGCTTCGCTCGGGAATGCCAATAGTGAAATATCTCCACAACCGCCTTGGGAAGCATGTCGGCACATTCCTGCAGCAATTTCGTATATTCATCATCAGGCAGGTATTTCTTTCCCCTTCTTTCAGATTCTTCTTTAAAAGCGCCGGACAAAAGCAAAATCGGGAAAGTCAGCTTCTTCAAAGGTTCGTTTCCCGGACTCAGCCATTCCTCCGCAGAAAGCCCCCACCCCAGGATGTAGCCCTCGCACCATGTTTGATAATCAGGCTGATGGTCAGTGAGAGGTTTCAGGATAAATTTGATTGGCTGATTTTCGCCAAGTGTTGCGGCCACGCTTTTATAGAAACGCATCATCAATGTCATGAACTCCTGAGCCAGTTCCATCGATTCGTGTTCCGGCCCGATCTTGAAAACTTCATGCATCCATTGGCCTGGCGCGATGGTGTCCGGCGCGCTGATAACGGCGCACAGGAATCCCTGCAATTTGTCCAGGCTCATGCCCTTTCCATTGAAAATGGATGAGGCCAGCAATTCCTCCAATCTCGTGAGTTCCTGCTTCGATAGTGCGTTTGTTGGCATGAATGACCTATATGTTCTATTGGCTAAGCTTATTTCTATTCGATTTGATTGTATCAAGTGCAGCGCCGATTTCCGGTGTGTGGTGCAATGTTATACTGAAAAACCCTTTGTATATCAGACAAAATCCACTATCTGAAGAATATGCATATGGATTTCAGGCAATAACTTCAACCTCGGCCACCAGATCGTTACGGTCGCAACTTGCAGGTTTACACCGGTCAACCATCTCAAAATTACTCGTTTCAGAGTAAAATACTCGTTTTTCTCAAGTGCAGACGCACGTACAAGGTAAATCGCATTATGGATCTGAATCAATTTCTGGGGCTGGGGGACGATTCTGAAGACCCTCAAGAAACCCGCAAACGCCTTCAGCTATACATCAACCTGAAGCTGTCCTCGTCGGGCCAACCGCCCTGCCTGGAGGGCGAAAGTAGCGATTTCCTGGCCGTTGCGCAAAATCTTCTGCAAAGCTACCGGGAAAAATCCCGCTTGTTGAGCGGCTACCTCTGCCCACCCGATCAACGTATCCAGGCGTTCCTGGATGATTATCTTGCCGATGCAGCAGATGGTTCCGTACCCCGGTTGCCGGAAAACACGCTGATCCTCGATCGCCATGGCGTGGCCCGAGAGCTTTCCCTGCCGGTGAACAAGAATGAGTTCAAGGGCGATTATGTCAGCAGTTATCGAATTCGTAACGGCGTACTACACAACCCGGTTAGCGACCGTCGCACGACCAAGGGATTATTCCACGTAACCGAGGGCGGACTACCGATACCCGGCGACAAGAAAGCGGTTCCCAAGGTCGCTTTTGCACGTCTGTTGCGTGAAGCAATCAACCCCCCGGAACATCTGATGCGCCTGCCGTTCGCCGCTGGACAGCCGCAGGAAGCGGCGATGTTCGTTTCGCTGCTTCTTCGCCCGGTAATCTGCCCCGAAATCCCCGGGCGCGAACCGGAAAAGATTATGGAAATTCGCTTTTTCGCGCCAGGCGGTCTGGTGAGCAATCTGGATTTTGTAGAAAGCATCTTCGGCAATGGTGGCAACCCTGTACTGGCGTCGAACGATGTCGGACTGGACGTGGATCATTGGTCCGGTCACACCGGTTGTGTGATTCTGGCTCCTCACCTGACCCGACTCACCAAGAAAGAACTTGGGCTTCCCCACCGGGATGCTGCTTCACCTCGCCAACAGGCGGATGGTATGTGCTGGGTCGATGAAAACGAACTGTATAACGATGGTTCCGCCTTCAAAATTACCGCTCGCGACGAGCGCGGGGTGATCGTCACCATACTGGCCGACAATTACTTCGGATACTGCAAGAAAGAGGTCAAGACCCAGATCAGCTATGCCACCAACCTTTTCGGGCTGGCTGAAGAGGAGCATGCGGGCGGCGCACTGGCGTTCCCGCGGCACAACCACGGCGAGGAATTCGGGGTGGACAGCATCACCCGAGTACCAGGGTACAGCTTTGAAGAGATCGCGACCCAATATGGCGATTTAATGATTGTACAACCGGAAGGCTACGGCATCGACAAGTTGCATCCGGAAGTCATTTATGTGCCGCAGGACCTGCGCATGGACCTTCACGCTCAAACCATCAACTGGATGAAGGATGGCGTACCTCAGACCATCAAGCTTCGTCCGGACCATATCTACGTGCAGCCCAACGGCTACAAGGTCGAGATGTGCAAGCATCCGGGCGCGCCATCATGGCGTTTGGTGGGCACGGATCCGGAAGGTACTTTCTGCCACAAGCCCTGCACCGTGTCAGGTGGAGGAAAATCGGAGATTTCCAAGTCGCTGAATGACGCGGTGATCTACGGCCCGCTTTTCGTTGCCGATCTGGAGAAGGACCTCACTCAGGTTGAAAAGATCGTCAAGAAAAATTACTCGGGCCGCTTCAAACCGGGATTCGAACATGAGGACCGGGATGCAGCCCGCACGCTACTCAGCGCCGAACGCAGCCTGGGTTCGGTGATCAAGGTACTCACCCCCTCCCCCTCCCACACCGAGGAATACAATGCCTGGCTGGAAGAAATTCCTGACCGCATTTTAGCGCTGGTGTTCATCATCAAACGCATGTATCGCCCGGAATGGGGCGACAACTGGCGCAACTATCTGTCGACGGATTTCGTTAACGGTCATCCCGGCCATGAACTCAAGCTCGGTGAAAGGAAGCTTGTCGGTTCCTATTTACGGATAGGTTTTGCTGAGAACGGGGCATGGCGCGTGTTCAAGTTACGCCAGGATTTCATCGCTGCCGACAAAGTACAGATGGAGGACGACATCAGCGCCTCAGTTGTCGTTCCCGCTGCATCCCTGCCCAATATGTCACCGAAAAGCGACAACCCTTCCGTCAAGCTCGTGCGTAACTGCGAGTACCGCCTGTTCCAGCGCCCGGACGAGGCGATTCATCGCGGATTCGATCTCCAGGCCGAACAGGATATGGCCCTGCGCGACAACTTTATTGCAAATTTCGAACCGATTAATGGCGAGTCATTGTCGAAAATCATCGATGACGTGGTGGGGTTCGACCAGTACACCGACCCCATGCGCAAGATTCTTCGCGAAGCCCATGAAGCAAACCAATATGTGGTGTCCTCCGCACATCCACGCATGGTGGACGGCAAGCCGAGCAAGAACCCCCGTTACCTGCAACTGCGGCTCGACCTCGCCAACCCGGTAAGGCGCTATGTGGCGGAAATTGGTGCCAGATTCAATCGACGGGTTCCTTTGGGCACACCCGTCATCGAACCTGTCAACGCAGTGCTGGTGGGCCGTCGCAACAATCCGCCGGAACCCGGCATACGCCCTTTGGCAGTCTATAATCCGATTCACTATCAGGAACTGCCCGAGCTGTTCATGGACTTCATCTGCAGCCTCACCGGCAAATCGCCCTCCACGACAGGGGCTGGCAGCGAAGGCGCGCTCACCAAAGGGCCGTTCAACGCCCTCCGGCCCACTGTAGATATGAACAATACGCTGGTGTCTTTTATCCTTACAGGTTACGCCGGCTATTCCACCGCTGCCGGTTATATCGGCCCGAATCTCCGCGTTGATCACGACATCAGCCTGCTCGTGCCGGAAATCTGGTCACGCCTGAAGCCACAGGAACGGGATCCGCGCTTCCTGATCGAAAACGGTTACATGGAAAAGATTGCCGATTTCCAGTATCAAGGCCGCCTGATTCAGGCAAGCCGCCTTGGCTACCGCATCACGGAACGCTTTGTACACGGTTTCATGGGCAAGATGTTCGATGCACCCCGCGCAGTATTTGGCGAGCATATCCTGCGTCCGGAAACCCAGGACATGGCGGTGTTCGTGGATGGCGTGGAAAATATCGTCGAAGCGCAGCAGAAGGTGGCAGCCTGCTATCTGGAAGATGGTAGTGTGGAAGATGCCTGCCCACCGCTCAAAGCCCTGCTTCACATCATGGCTAATGGCCGTTATGAGGGCAAAGATGTGCATGACCCTGCCATCCGGGCCTTGTTTACCCGTGAAGCCTTGCTCGCTTCGGATTGGTACCAGGAACGACTAATGACGAAGCAGGCGCGGGACATCCATCTTTGGGAGCGCCACATTGCTTATCTGGATACCTTCGCCTGCCGTACAAGTCATCAGGACCTGGCAGAACGGCTTGACATCCATGAACGGCTAGAAAGTGCCAAGACCAAGCTGAAGTTGGTCAAGAGCACGGCATACTTGCAAAGCCTGAGTGGTACTATCGGCGCCGACCCGTTACGGCCGATGCAGTCAAGAACATAGATTCGCCATTGCGGCCGCAGTGTACTGCTGACCACTCCAAAATTGACGATGCTGACAATGAAATGGCTAGTGCCTGGCACTAGCCATTTCATTTTTGGAAAACACGATTCATTTCCCCTGTCCGGCCTGCAAGCCATGAGCTTGCCACGACCCAGCCATTCAGCTATTCTCGAATCGTAAGACTTAGCCGCATATTTAATCAAAAAATCAGGAGGAACAACAATCATGAGCAATAAAGTCAAAGTTGCATTGCTAGGTTTGGGTAGCGTTGGCGAGCTTTTCGCCGAACATTTTCTGGAGAAAATTCAGGAGCAACATGTCGATGTAGAAATCGTGGCGGTGGCAGATCGCCATCTGGACTCTCCTGTCGCTCTGGGCTTTGCTCACAGCAACGTACCCGTTTTCAAGGATGCCCTTGAGGTGGTCGATCTTGGCGAACAGGTCGATATCATATTTGATCTTACCGGCAATGCTGAACTGCGCAAGGCCTTACGGCTCAGGCTTCAGGAAACTGAAAACCGCCATACCGTCATCGCCCCAGAGGTTTTTGCGCAACTACTCTGGAACTTTTTCGGTGATAACATCGATTTGCCTGAACACACCCAAACCGGCTACTAGCCTAGTCGAACATCAGAAAAAAGCCGCATTGACTGACTAGCCAATGCGGCCTTGGACTTGGCACTATCGATACCTCCCAACAAGGCGGATCTGAAAATGCGATTACCTATCCAAAACTTTGTCACATCCTCTATCGCCATCTTGCTGGGAACGTTCATCGTTTTGTCGACAGTAGTTGCGGCTTCACCTGTAAAGCCGGAAGAAGGATTTGATTACCAGATACTGAGTTCTCCTCAACCAACGAAGGCTGACGGTAAAATAGAGGTTATCGAATTTTTCTGGTACGACTGCTCGCACTGCAATGCCATGGCGCCACTGATCGAGCCATGGGCTAAACGCCATCGGAACAGTATCGATTTCAAACGCATTCCGGTGGCGCGGAATGAAGGGGCAATTCTGCAACAACAGCTTTATTACGCGCTGGAGAGTTTAGGCAAAGTGGAGGAGTTACACATCCAGATATTCAACGCCATTCATGATGAATGGATACCCTTGAAGACAATGGAACAGATGGCAGATTTCCTAGAAAAACAGGGCGTCGGAAGAAATAATTTTCTCAAAGCCATCAACTCTGCCGCCGTAATGAAGAAAGTCCAGCGCGCACAACAACTCACTGCAGCCTATAGAGTAGATTCGGTACCGACAATCGTGGTAAATGGACAATACGTGACTTCTGCCAGCATGATAGGCGGCAACCAAGCGGATGTGCTGCCGGTTGTCGACTATCTTGTCGCCAAATCAAAACGACGTTTACCCTGAAAAGCAGAGCACTACTTCAGACTTTAAACCACAGTATCGTATCAAGAGTTAAGCGGGGTTATTGCTCGACTTCCAGTGCCCACAACATGGCATCTATATGGGCGATATTCACTTTCTGTACATCCAGCCCGCAATCAGCTGCAAGCTCAGCAATTCTTTCAGGTTCGAATTGTTCGCAGGCAATGGCAAGCTTCAGATAAGGCGCATATCTTCCTTCTTGGTGCACCAGAGCCTGAATCAATTCCTCAGACAGATTAAGGTAGGCCAGCGCCTTTCCCATCGGCACCCTGAGCAACACGTCCAATAGAGAAAAGAAACCAACGATAAACAGGTTATCCAACTCTCCAGGCGAGAAAGCTTCCCGTCCCAGCGTTTCCGTCATCCGCCCACGAACCATCGCATTTTCCATCAGCGCCCTATCCTGCGGATGGGCTGTTCCACCACTGTACAAAAGCAAGGTCAGCCACCGATAGAGTTTTTTCTGGCCCAACACGGCAATAGCATGTTCGATCGCGACCACTTTCATCACCAACCCGCCCCCCACAGAGTTGATGTAGCGCAGAAATTTATAGGTCAGCATCGGATCAAGCTTGAACACGTTAACCAGTTCAGTGATATCTGCATCCTTCTGAATCAGGTTCAGCAGTTCGAACAGCCTGATGTGATTGGCTCCTACCCTAGGCTGTTCCAGTTCCTCCAACCGCGTCAGGAAAGGCCCCTGAAAATAATCGAACCGCAATTTCCGGCAAGCATCATAGGCCTCCGTGGATTCGACGTTTTTTGCGATCAACCTTATCCATAGATACTGGCTGCATAGAGAGTCCACCATATGGCGCAGTCTCTGCGAATCTTCCGAGGACACGTCGATGATCGCCAAATCGACGACCTGAAGAAACTGGCTCATCTCCGGCACATCCGAAAAATCCTCCAGTGCAATCAGGAAACCTTTTTCTTTAAGTGCAATCAGATTTGCCAATGTTTCTTCAGGATTGTCGATCAATTCCGAGGCAGAGCGGATAACCAGCACCACGCCTTTTTTCGGCAGGTCTTCAAATAAGCGACAACCAAGGGAAGCCGGGGAAATGCCGATAAAGGCTAACCGGCTACCCAGTAATCGGCCAATATCCATGTCCATCACATTGCGGAGCAAAACTTCATCATACAGGCGCAAAACCGCACGAGTTTCAAGGCGAACCTTGTGTCCGGGAGATTTGCGCAGCATAAATTCATAGCCCGCCATGCGCCCGCTGCTGTCAAGCATGGGTTCACGGCAAATAAACGACTGAACTGTTTCCGCCGGGACTGCACCCCCTTCCACAGAGGGTTTAACCGGTGAGACAGTGGGAGAGGGGGATGCGAGACCTTGTCCTAATAAATCAGAATGATCAATTTCCTTTAGTGGCGCAAGACCATCGAGCTTGCTCTCGTCCAAGCTCGTGTAGGAGACTCGCTGAACCTGCTTGCCAGATGCGTGGGTATGTGAATCCTGTTGACCGAACATCCATTTCAAGAACCTGCCTAACATCTATAATATTCCATCTGGTTATGTCCAATGATCAAACAAGGATATAACAAACGCCCTGACTTGTAGTTAGGGGATTTCCCTAAATTCTAATATAGGAATGAGACCAGGCTATTTGGGTTGACACACAAACTTAAGCACCGCTTCCTCGATGCTGTCTGGAGAAACAAGGGTTTCTTCTGGATTTTGAATGGTCTGCTTGCTGACCAGCGACATGTTTTCATCGTAAGCATCTACCGTCAGCCTCGAGGTGGTCTGCCGACGGCAATCAGACTTGCTCGATATCACCAGGTATTTTATGCCACGCCTGCCGACGCGGTATTCCAAATCCCCAAAAACGTGGCGAGTTGTATAAGTAAAAACCGGCGCTGTGCCCACGATACTGGATGGATCTATCTCACGCACGCTGTCGCCGACCTGAGTGACCGGTGCCCAGTCAACTGCCTGTGCGGAGAAAGCGGCAGCCATGCCGAGAACGGCTACGCCGAAATGAAATCTAAAAACGTTCTGCATCAATTTACTCCTCATTGGATTCACATTAAACTTGCCGCCACTACCATCATATCAAACGCCATCCAGATAACGAATCAAAAGGAATCCAGCAATGAACAGAAGCTCTAAAATCATCGGTATCGCCATTTTTCTGCTGAGCGTAATTGGAAATTCCCACGCAGCCGGTACGATTTTTGAAGCCGCACGGGATGGCACACCGCAAGAGGTGGAAAAAATTCTAGCCAGCAACAAAAATCTCATCAACGCGCACACTGAGCTCGGCTCTACGCCGCTTCATATCGCGGCCTCCAATTCCAACCCGGGAATCGCCAAACTGCTCGTAGCCAAGGGTGCTAATATCAACGCCAGAGACAACAACGGCTTGACACCGCTGCACATTGCCGCTTTTACCGGGAAGAAGGAATTAGTCGAATTTTTCCTGAGCAAGGGTGCCGACCCCTATGCCAAGGACTTCAAGAACGAAACTCCTCACGACAAGGCCTACCATTCCCTGAGCCATGAAGTCGAGGGAATTCTGGCAGTGTGGATGCTGAAAAACCCTCAGCCGGCAAAAAATAAATAGGCTGCCACCCGATCCAAGCCAGTACAGCAATTATCAACTAAGCAGGCTAACAGCTTATAGCCTAGTATTCGAGCTGTCGAGGTTCGCCGATCACGTTGCCTTGCGCATAATCCACTCCAAGCGAGCGCAGCATTTCCAGGGTCGTTTTGTCCTCGACAAACTCGGCGATCGTTTTGATCCCCATCACATGGCCAATGCGGTTGATCGCTTCAACCATGGCGAAATCAATGGGATTATTCGCCATGTTCTGGACGAAAATCCCGTCGATTTTCAGATAATCCACCGGCAATTCCTTGAGATAGGAAAACGACGACATTCCGCTACCGAAATCGTCCAGGGAAAAACGGCAGCCTGACAGCTTCAATTCCTGCATGAAATGGCGCACACGCTCAATATTCGAGATCGCCACGGTCTCGGTAATTTCGAAGCACAATGACGCGGGTGAAATACCATAACAGGCGATTTGTTCTTGCAGAAAATCGAGGAAAAACTCGTCATTCAAACTGGCGCCGGAAAGGTTGATCGAGCAGAGACGGGGCAGGCCCACTGTATCGGCACAACTCAATTTCTGCTGCACCATGGCGAACAGGGTTCGCACCACCCAGCGGTCGATTACCGGCATCAGGCCGTAGCGTTCAGCGGCTGGCAGAAAATTTTTCAGCGGCACCAACTCCCCACCCATATCCATCATGCGCAATAGTATCTCACCGCGATAATCATCCCCCGGCACCTCACCATGAAGCGAGACAATCGGCTGATAATAGAGAAGGAAACGCTTCTCCTCGAATGCCTTTGAAATATCTGCAACCCAACTCATCTCACTATGGCGCTGGATCAGATCAAGATCCTCCGGACTGTAAACATTGACGCGGTTTCGGCCCCTGTCTTTGGCGGCATAACAGGCCGCATCGGCGCAACTCATCAGATTAATCGCGCTGCCACAATGTGCGGTGATCGGCACCAGACCAATACTGACACCCACTTCAAAGGTCTTGCCTTCCCATTGAAAGCGGAAATCCTGCACAATTTTCCGTAACACATTGGCAATTCGTATTGCTTCATCAAGGGGGCGATGTTCCAGCAAAACACCGAACTCATCTCCACCCAGCCGGGCCAGCGTATCGTTGCCCTGAATTTGCGCCCGAAGACTGTCAGTCAATTGCCGCAGCAATTCATCCCCAGCCGCATGACCGGCGGTATCATTGACCAGCTTGAACTGGTCGAGATCCATGTACAGCAAGGCATGTTGTTCATGGTCAGAAGTGGTGCTGTCCAGCAACCGGGTTAGCCTGAGGTCGAATTCGCGCCGGTTGATCAAATTGGTCAGTTGATCGTGAGAGGCCTGCCAAGCCAGTTGCTTGGCCAACTCGCGCGCCTGCGTAACATCACGGAACACGAGCACCGATCCGATCGCTTCGCCTTCTGGGTTGCGTATCGGTGCAGCTGAACTTTCGATGTCGAACTCGCGATTATCGACACCAATCAGCAGGATATTTTCATACTGACTCACCATCACGCCATCGATGGGGCCGTCAAAAGCGGGGTGCTGGATTTGCTTGCGAGTGAAAGCATCAACGGCATTAAATGCCCAGCGCAGGGTCAACCCCTGGATTTCCTCCAGCTTCCAACCGGTTAGCTGTTCAGCAACCGGGTTGAAATAGGTTACGTTGCCATGGACATCGGTAGTGATTACGCCTTCTCCGATGGAGTCCAGCGTGACTTGGGCACGCTCCTTTTCCTGAAACAGGGCACGTTCAGTCAAAGCGGTTCGTCTCATCACATACAAGGCAATCAAGGTACCCAGCAAAACGGCCAGCACACCAAGCATGCCCATCAATAACAACACTCTGCGAAAAGAAGAAGCCGCTTCGGCCGCAACTTTATGTTCATTCTCCTGCTGCAAATCCTTGAGCAGAGTGAGCTGCCCTATTACCCGTTTCTGTGCGGGAATTACTTCTTTCAGCAAGGACCGGCGGGCTTCTGCAAGTTTCCCTTGCTGGAAAGACCGCACTACCCTGGCCTGCAGTTGCTCGCCACTTTTTGCGAGTTCCAGCGATTGCGCTAACGAGTCTTTTTCTTCAGGGTTTAGCCCAAGCGCCACCATTTTTTCGCGCGCCTGAATGAATCTGGCGGCAATTCGACCAAATTCAAGCAACTCCTCGTCCCATTCGAATGGATCGGTCAACAGCGCCAGCCGGTGCAAACTGATTGCACGGTCGCGGGCCGCAGCCCTCATATCTGAAACCAGCGCAGTTTTGGCGTAATTAACTGCTCTGATACCCTCAGTTCTCTCGTTCACCGCCATGATGCGCACCAGACCAATTACGGTCAGTCCAACCATCAACAGCAACACCAGACTGAAACCGGCAAGAATGAGAGTTTTTGAATTCTTCAGCACGCTCAGGAATCCTCGCCGGCGATGGGAACGTCGCCAAGAACTTCCAAAACCGGCACGCCTGATTCATCCAGTTGCACATGCTCGATCTGGGAAAAACGGCGGCTGATCTTCTGGCTGGTGACATGCACTTCCTCGGCATCCTCATGGGCCAGGCGAATATGATCCGCCAACTTTTTCATGCGTGTGTCGAAGCGGGAAAACTCCTTACCCAGCTTGCTCAGCGCATCCTTGATGATATGCACTTGCTTGCGGGTTTCAACGTCCTTGATCACGGCCCGGGCGGTGTTCAGAATCGCCATCATGGTGGTCGGCGAAACGATCCATACGCGCTTCTGCATCGCGTAATCCACCACGTCATCCTGATGATGGCCGTGTATCTCTGCAAATACGGCCTCGGCGGGCACGAACATCACCGCACCATCGCTGGTTTCACCAGGAATGATGTATTTCTCGCTGATTGCGTCCACATGTTTTTTTACGTCCGACTTGAACTGCTTAAGCGCTTGGGCGCGGTCTCCCTCGGACAACTCGGCAGCAAACATGCGGTGATAGTTTTCCAGAGGAAACTTGGAATCGACAGCAACATTGCCTGTCGGCTCAGGCAGCGTCAACAGACAGTCCACACGGTTGCCATTGCTCAGGGTTTGCTGGAAGGCGTAAGCCGAAGGCGGCAGGATATTGCGCACCAGCGCCTCCAGTTGAACCTCACCGAAGGCACCGCGCGAACGCTTGTCGCCGAGCAGTTCCTGCAGACTCACCATGTTGGTGGTCAATCCGTCGATCTTCTTCTGCGCCTCGTCGATAGTCGCCAGCCGTGCCATGACGTTGGCGAAAGTCTCGTTGGTTTTCTTGAAACCCTCGTCCAGCCGCTCCGTCACTTTGCCGCTGATCTGTTCGAGACGGCCATCCACCGATTTGGTCAACGATTCAATGGCGGTAGTCAGCTGCTGGGTGGTGTTGCGCAAGGTGGACTGAATCAGTTCCTGGTTGGCACGCACCTGCTCGGCAGATTGCGCCAGCATCGCTTCACGAGTCTGGGCAAGACCGGTACTCTGAGACAGCTGCAATTTCTCCAGCGCATCCCGGTTTAACTGGAGTTCCTGAGAGATCGATCCACGCAGACGCTCGGCGTTTTCCGCTGCGGCCGAATTCATACGGTCGCCCTGCCTGGTCAGGCCCTCGTGCAGGTCGGACAGCATGGCACGGTGCTTATCCTCCATGATTTGCGCCACCAGTGACGGAAGCTCATTCTGCCGGCGGACCAATCCGCCGAATCTGAACCCCAGCCACAAGGTGGCGGCCAGGATAAACAACAGCAGAATGCCGATCAGGATTTCGGGCATGGCTTTCTCAAATTAAATGGAAGGGAGATTATAACGCATCACCGATGGCGCCGTTATCAAGCCGATAACCGGGTGGCTAACCTCCAAATAAAAATCCCCCGCTACCCGATTTGTAGATCGGAAAAGCGGGGGATTCTTGACAGGTTATGCCGTTACCGACCTGACCTCTTGCGCTCGTTCTCCGTCAAAAAACGTTTGCGAATACGAATCGACTTAGGTGTGATTTCAACCAGTTCGTCATCATCAATAAATTCAACAGCAGATTCCAGCGTCATCTTGATCGGCGTGGTCAAACGAACCGCTTCGTCAGTCCCGGAGGAACGCACGTTGGTCAGTTGCTTGCCCTTAATCGGGTTCACCACCAGATCATTGTCGCGACTGTGTATGCCGATGATCATACCCTCGTACAGTTTGTCGCCGGGGCTCACGAACATCTTGCCGCGATCTTCCAGCTTCCACAGGGCGTAAGCCACGGCCTCGCCGTTGTCCTGGCTGATCAGCACGCCGTTGCGGCGGCCGGGAATATCGGCCCGGACTTCGGCATACTCGTCGAACACGTGCGACATCACGCCGGTACCACGGGTCAGGGTCATGAATTCGCCCTGGAAGCCGATCAGTCCACGCGCGGGAATACGGTACTCCAGACGCACCCGGCCATGGCCATCGGGTTGCATGTCCTGCAGGTCGCCGCGGCGGCGCCCCAATTCTTCCATCGCCGCGCCCTGGTTGGCTTCTTCCACGTCGAGCGTGAGCGCCTCGTAAGGCTCGCACTTGACGCCGTTGATTTCCTTCATCACCACGCGCGGCTTGCCCACAGCCAGTTCATAACCTTCGCGACGCATGTTTTCCAGCAGCACCGTCAAATGCAATTCGCCGCGCCCGGAAACGACAAAGGAGTCGGCATCCTCGGTCTCTTCAACTTTCAATGCCACGTTGATCAACAGTTCCTTCTGCAACCGGTCGCGCAGTTGGCGGCTGGTGACGAACTTGCCCTCGGTGCCTGCCAGCGGCGAAGTATTGACGCGGAAGTTCATGTTCAGCGTTGGCTCATCCACCAGCAACAGTGGCAGCCCCTGAGGATTTTCCTTGTCGCAGATGGTAACGCCGATGCCCACTTCTTCAATTCCGGTAATCAGAATAATATCCCCGGCCTGCGCTTCATCCAACTGCACACGCTCCAGACCATGGAATCCCATCACCTGGTTAATCTTGGCGTTTTTCGGGGTGCCATCCGGTCCGTTCATCACGACAACTTGTTGGCCCGGCTTGATACGACCGTTGGCAACGCGGCCGATACCGATACGACCGACGAAACTGGAATAGTCCAGTGCAGCAATTTGTAGCTGCAACGGAGCATCCGGATCACCCTTAGGCGGTTCTACGTGCTTGAGTACGGTATCGAACAGGGCGCGCATGTGATCGCAAGGCTTGTCCAACTCCAACATGGCGTAGCCGTTGATTGCGGAAGCGTAGACCACTGGGAAATCGAGCTGGTCATCGGTTGCACCCAGCTTATCGAACAGTTCGAAGGTCTGGTTGACGACCCAGTCCGGGCGCGCGCCAGGGCGATCGATCTTGTTCACCACCACAATCGGCTTGAGACCCAGCGCAAGCGCCTTTTTGGTCACGAACCGGGTTTGCGGCATCGGGCCTTCCACTGCGTCCACCAGCAGCAGCACGCCGTCGACCATACCCAGCACGCGTTCCACCTCACCGCCGAAGTCGGCATGCCCTGGGGTATCCACGATATTGATGTGAACGCCTTCATATTCGACAGACGTGTTCTTGGCGAGAATGGTGATGCCACGCTCCTTTTCCTGATCGTTGCTGTCCATCACCCGTTCGGCGATATGCTGGTGCGAGGCGAAGGTGCCAGCCTGATGCAGCAGCTTGTCCACCAGCGTGGTCTTGCCGTGGTCGACGTGGGCGATGATTGCAATATTGCGTTGGGCGCGTGACATGTATTGATTCCTGCTAGGTAAAAAAGTCAGCGATTGTAGCATAAATAACTGGCTTTTCTGGAAAATATCCGTATAATGCGCCGCTTGGCTGAAGTAATGTGTTCTCAGCCTTTGTTCATCGCTCCTGACCCTTCCTTCTCAGAATTTCCTGAGTACGATACACCCCGGTTAGCGACGATGTTTTAGCGCCGCGTGGTGTTTGGTACTTGACCCATTTTTCAATCGGGTCACCCCTGCTTATTGCCTGCTGCGCGTTATTTTTACCTTAACTTTAAGGAAAACTACGTGTCTTTTGAAAAACTGAATCTGAATCCCGCCATCCTGCAAGCAATCGCCGATAGCGGTTACACTGAACCATCACCGATCCAGGCTGCGGCCATCCCCGAAGTACTCGCAGGTCACGACCTGATGGCTTCGGCGCAAACCGGAACCGGCAAAACCGCCGCCTTCATCCTGCCCGCGCTGCAATACCTGACCGAACCTTCACAGAGCAAAAGCAAAGGCCCGCGCATTCTGGTATTGACCCCGACACGCGAACTGGCAAACCAGGTTAACGATGCCGCACGCAAGTACAGCAAACATATGCGCGTCAAAACCGTCAGCATTCTCGGCGGCATGCCTTATCCTCTGCAAAACAAGCTACTGTCGCAGCCTGTGGACATCCTCGTCGCCACGCCTGGCCGCCTGATCGACCATCTCGATCGTGGCCGCATCGACTTCTCGCGCCTGGAAATGCTGGTACTGGACGAAGCCGACCGCATGCTGGACATGGGTTTCATCGACGACGTCGAGAAGATCGCCGCCGCCACCCCTGCCAGCCGCCAGACCCTGCTCTTCTCGGCCACTCTGGAAGGCACCATCGCCACCCTGGCGAAGCGTCTGCTGAAAGATCCCAAGCGCATTCAGATGACCGCGCAACAGGCCAAGCATGAGAACATCGAACAGCGTCTGCATATCGTTGACGACATGTCGCACAAAAATCGCTTGTTGCAGCATCTGTTGACCGACATCAATGTCAAACAGGCCATCGTCTTCACCTCCACCAAGCGCGATGCCGACATGCTGGCAGAAGACCTGTTTGCACTGGGCCATCAGGCTGCTGCTCTGCACGGCGACATGAACCAGGGCGCGCGTAACCGCACCCTCACCCGTATGCGCAGCGGCGCCATCAAAGTCCTGGTCGCCACCGACGTGGCAGCGCGCGGACTTGACGTGGCCGGCATCAGCCACGTGATCAACTTCGATCTGCCCAAGTTCGCCGAGGACTACGTTCACCGCATCGGCCGTACCGGCCGCGCTGGCAGTTCGGGATTGCGGTATCCTTCGCCTCCGGCAAGGACGTGATGAACCTGAAGAAGATCGAGCGCTTTACCGGTCACGCCATCACCCCGCATATCGTTCCCGGCTTCGAAGCGAAACGCCCAATGCGTTCCGGTGCGCCCAGCCCTTCCGGCAAGCGTCCTGGATTCGGCAACAATGACCGTCGCCCCGGCTACGAAGGTCGCCCCAACGGCAACCGCGAAGGTTATGCGGGTCGCGGTGGCCCGAACAAGAGTGCTACCGGAACCGGACGTCCCGTCAGCCGCGGTCGGTAATTCTGGCTGGTAACACCATAAAAAAAGGCGCTCTTTCGAGCGCCTTTTTTGTCACCGCTTTGCGCCGACTCAATCGTCGTGGCGACCGTGCTTGTATTTGTTTTTGTACTGCCCCAGATGCCGACCATTATCGTGATGATCATGGTCATCAACATAGACGACTTCCTTTCTCACTCTCACGGTTTCACGTCTGCGGTCGGACGTTGCCACCGCGACACCAGCCGCACCGCCCACTGCGCCACCGATAATTGCGCCATCGCGCCCACCCATGGCGGAACCAATTGCGGCACCCGCTCCACCGCCCAATGCCCCACCCAGAACCGCATCACTATCCATGGCTTTCGCTGTACTTGCAGCAACAACCAACACACCCATCACCAACAACATCAAGACTTTCATTTTTTTCTCTCCGGCAAATATTGCGATTCGAATTATAGAGATTTGCCAGAGCACGAAGGGTTACGGTTTTGTCATTTTCAGGGGGATCAAACCTCCTTGTTGCGCATGAAATCAGCCGTTTTCCAGAAGGCGCCTTTTAATTCTTCACGCAACCCCTCTTCAAGACCCAGATCCTGCATAGCCTGAATCATGCAGTTCATCCACTGGTCGCGCTCCGTATCGCCGATTGCAAATGGCAGGTGGCGCTGGCGCAAGCGCGGATGGCCGTATTTCTCTACATACAGTTGCGGCCCGCCAAGCCAGCCAGACAGAAACATGAATAACTTCTCGCGCGAAGCCTTCAGGCTCTTTGCATGCAGTTCGCGGATACCCTGGAAATCCTGCTGCAGGTCCATCAGGTCGTAAAAGCGGTCAACCAGTTTGTGCACCACTTCCTCGCCGCCAATTCTTTCGTAATGTGTCTGCATGCCTAGCCTCGCACCGGCCTGACTTTGCTCGCCACGAGTTTGGCTCGACCGCGCGCCTCTTCTATATCCTTACCGTTGGCGAGTGCCACACCCATGCGGCGGCGGGTGAAACTTTCCGGCTTGCCGAACAAACGCAGGTCGCTCTGCGGCACAGCCAAGGCTTCTGCCACACCTTCGAAGACAATGCCGGTAGCTTCCATACCGCCATAAATCACCGCGCTGGCCCCGGGTGAGCGCAGCGAAACATCCACCGGCAAGCCGAGAATGGCGCGAGCATGAAGATCGAATTCGCTCTGGATCTGGCTGCACATCGTTACCATGCCGGTATCGTGCGGGCGCGGGCTAACTTCTGAAAACCACACCCGGTCGCCCTTTATGAACAGTTCAACCCCAAAAATGCCACGGCCACCCAGGTTATCCGTCACCGCCCCGGCAATATCGCGCGAACGGGACAGCGCCGCGTCGCTCATAGTCTGCGGTTGCCAGCTTTCGACGTAGTCGCCTTTGACCTGGACGTGGCCGATCGGCTCGCAGAAAAAAGTTTCCACTTGGCCCGAAGCGCCCACCGCGCGCACGGTGAGCAGCGTGATTTCGTACTCGAAATCAATAAAACCTTCGACGATCACCCGCCCCTGATTCACCCGACCGCCGCTGGCGGCATAATCCCATGCCGTTTTTACATCGGCAGGACTGTCCAGCCGAGACTGGCCTTTGCCGGAGGAAGACATCACCGGTTTGACGATGCAGGGATAACCAATTCCACCGTCGATCGCCGCCTGAAGATCTTCCAGACTGTCTGCGAAAGCATAGGGCGAAACAGGTAATTGCAGCGTTTCTGCCGCCAGTCGGCGTATACCTTCGCGATTCATGGTCAACTGCGCGGCGCGCGCCGTGGGTATCACCTCGGCCAGTCCATCACGCTCGATTTCGACCAGCATGTCGGTGGCGATGGCTTCGATCTCTGGCACGATCAGGTGCGGCTTTTCCTGCTCGACCAGGGCACGCAGCGCGGCGCCATCGGCCATATTGATGACGTGCGCTCGATGCGCCACCTGATGGCCGGGCGCATTCGCGTAACGGTCCACCGCAATCACTTCCACGCCAAGGCGCTGCAAGGCGATGATCACTTCCTTGCCGAGTTCGCCGCTGCCGAGCAGCATGACGCGGGTTGCGCTCGGGCTTAACGGGGTGCCTAATTTCATGGGGTTTCCTACAGATTAAAGTAAACAAGCAAAAGACGAATTCTAGCTGCTATCCCTGATTGTCTGCAAAGGGGGCTGATTCAGCACGCTGTAGCAACCTGCGATTCCGGCAACACCGATAGCCGCTGCACCGGCCAGCATCCCCACCGGCAACAGCCAGAAGTTGAACACATAGGGCAACGACAGGATTCGGGTGCTCAGGATATAACTCGTTCCGCTCGCGCCAAGCGCGGCGACCAGCCCGGCCAGCATACC
Organism: Sulfuricella denitrificans skB26; assembly: GCF_000297055.2. Lineage (NCBI taxonomy): Bacteria > Pseudomonadati > Pseudomonadota > Betaproteobacteria > Nitrosomonadales > Sulfuricellaceae > Sulfuricella > Sulfuricella denitrificans. Next base: position 1,588,014 of record NC_022357.1, read on the forward strand.
TATCCCGGAAAACTCGGCGAACAGTCCAGCCATCAGTTGCCGCCTGCTTGCTCCCAGAGTGCGCAATATCGCCGTCTCGTATACCCGCTCATCACGGGTGGCAGCAATTGCGGCATACAATACAGTGAAGCCCATCACCCAGGTGAACAGGAAAACGAATTCGACCGCGCCGGCAACCCGATCCATGATGGTGCGTACTTCGTTCATTACGGCGGCCACGTCGATCACCGTCAGATTCGGAAACGCCTTGACCATTTCGTCGAGCAGCACTCCCTGCGCTTCAGGCAAATGGAAACTGGTGATATAGCTGGCGGGAAATTTTTCCAGCACACCGGGCGAGGCGATCACGAAGAAATTGACGCGAAAGGAATCCCAGTTGACCTTGCGCAGATTCACTACCCGCGCGCTGAAATTCGTACCGCCGACACTGTAACTCAGTTCATCACCCAACTTTATGCCGAGCGTCTGGGCGATACCCTCCTCGACCGACAGTTGAGCACTGCCATGCCCACTCTGAGGCCACCATTTTCCGGCGACAAGCTGATTTTCATCAGGCAGGAGACCCGACCAGGAAAGGTTGAATTCCCGCTCAAGCAACCGTTGCGCGCGCTGATCGGGATATTCCACGGTAGCTACCGGCTTGCCGTTGACTGCCAGCAACCGGCCGCGCACCATCGGGTAGAGCAGCGGCGGAGGCAAGTGGCGCGCATGGAAAAATTCTCTCAGTAACTTAACCTGATCGGGCTGAATGTTGATCACGAAACGGTTGGGCGCATCGGCCGGCAGCGTGGATTGCCAGCTTTGCATCAAATCGCCACGCACTACGGTCAACAGAAGCAACATCAGCATTCCCAGGCTGAAAGCACTCACCTGCGCCACGCTGCCACCCGCCCGCCGTGCAATGTTGGCCAGCCCATAGCGCCACGATGCGGCGGCCTGGCGACGCATCCCGGACAATGCCCTGATCAGCAACAGTGCCAGCAGTGCAGCGACCAGGGTGGCCGCAAACAAGCCCGCCAGCGCATAACCGCCCAGCCTGACATCCCCGGCCTGCCACAGCACCAGCCCGGAAATACCGGCAAGCCCCAAAGCAAAACCGAACAAACCGAAGCGTCCGGGGGGGCCGATCTCGCGGCGCAACACGCGCAGGGCAGGGACATGCTTCAGCTGCTGCAGAAAAGGCAGCGAAAACCCCAATAGCGTCACCATGCCGGTCAGAATTCCCTGTACGGCCGGCAGCATCGACGGCAGGGGCAGATCGGCGGAAATCATGTTGCCCAACTGATGCGCCAGCACCATCTGCCCGAAATAACCAAGCAGACAGCCGATCAGGCTGGCCAGCATGCCAAGCAGGAGAAACTGGATCAGGTAAAGCCGGAAAATAAGCCGCTGCTGGGCACCAAGGCATCGCATCACGGCGCAGTTGTCGAGATGTCGAGCCATGAATCTGCGTGTCGCCATGACCACCGCTACTGCCGCCAGAATAATACTGGTAAGCGCAGCCAGACCGAGAAAACGCTCCGCCCGCGACAGCGCAGCGCGGATTTCCGGGCGAGCGTCCGACACCCCTTCCAGACTCTCGCCGCGCTTCAGCCGCGTTGCAGCCCAGGCGCGGAAGGATTCAACAGTGACGGCTTCTCCTGCAACCAGCAGACGATAGCTGACGCGGCTGCCTTCCTGAATCAACCCGGTCGCCGGGATATCCTGAATATTCATCAGCAGGCGCGGCGCTATATTAAAAAGAACACCGGCACGATCCGGCTCCCGGGTCAGAATGGCAGACACGGCCAGATGACTTGTCCCTACTTCCAGTTCTGCGCCGGCACCCGCATCCATCTGATTAAACAGGCGCTGGTCAGGCCATACCGAGCCGGTTTCCGGAATCTCGCTACTAACGCGATCCGGGGCGTAGGGCAGCTGCGTCACTCGCAGCTGCCCACGTAGCGGATAGTTGCGGCTCACCGCCTTGATTTCCGCCAGCTGGGCGCGTTCCCCATGCAGTACCATGCTGGGGAAACTCAGTGTGTGAGCCGTCTGCAGACCACGCTGCAACGCCTCGCGCTCAAAATCTCTATCCAGCGGATGGTCCGAGATCAGCGCCAGATCTGCACCCAACAGCATATTCGCCTGTTGCGCCAATGCCCGCCCGACTCGGTCGGTAAAGAAACCGACCGATGTGACGCTGGCCACTGCAATCACCAATGCAACGGCCAGCACGCGCAGTTCCCCGGCACGCCACTCGCGACGCAGCATACGCAGAGAAAGGGCAAAGCTGTTCATGCAAGTTCCTGAACTAGAACACCTCTATCAAGGTGCAGACGTCGCTTACAGCGTTGCGCCAGACTATCGTCGTGGGTCACCAGGATTAGCGTGGTGCCGTGTTCCTCGTTCAGCTGAAATAGCAGGTCAATGATGCGTTCGCCAGTCGCACTGTCGAGGTTGCCTGTCGGCTCATCGGCCAGCAACAGGCGCGGGTTGACAGAAAAAGCACGGGCAATTGCCACGCGCTGCTGCTCGCCGCCAGAGAGCTGGCGCGGATAATGGGAAGCCCTCTGCGCCAGCCCTACCCGCTTCAGCGCAGCACCCGCCTCAATGCGAGCGCCATTCACCCCGGCAAGTTCCAGTGGCAGCATCACGTTTTCCAGCGCAGTCAGCGCCGGCAGGAGTTGAAACGACTGGAATACAAATCCAACGAGGCGTCCGCGCAAGGCTGCCCGTCCATCCTCATCGAGTGCAAACAGATCGGTGCCCTCAAGCAAAACCTTGCCGCCGGTGGGCATATCCAGGCCCGCCAGCAAGCCGAGCAGGGTGGATTTTCCCGAACCGGAAGCACCCAGCACAGCAACCGATTCGCCCGGCGATGCCGAGAAATCAAGCTGATCGAGGATAATTAACGGCGCGCCCTCGCTGGTCACTTGCTTGGTTAGCGCAATTGCCTGCACAATAAAATTTTGATGGGATGCATTCATGGTTATGCGCCTGCTTTTGATCGTCTGTTTCCTGCTCTGGGGCGTCGCGGCCCAAGCCACCCAATCCGCGCCAATCATCCTGGTGTTCGGGGACAGTCTTTCAGCTTCCCACGGCATTCCTGCCGACAGCGGCTGGGTGTCCCTCCTCGAGCAGCGGATACACCAGAAACGGCCCGGCTACCGGGTGATCAACGCCAGCATCAGCGGTGAAACCACGAGCGGCGGCCGTTACAGAATCGAACAGGTTTTGGCCGAGCACCGGCCAGCGTTGGTAATCCTGGAACTGGGAGCGAACGACGGATTACGCGGACAGCCGCTTGATGCCGCCGCATCCAACCTTAATGCCATCATTGCTGCCTGCCGCAACTATAAAACCCGTGTGTTACTGATCGGGATGCGCCTTCCTCCCAATTATGGCAGCACCTATTCCGCCAAGTTCCAGTCTATCTACCAACAGGCAGCGCAGCGTCACAAGATCCCACTGCTTCCCTTCCTGCTTGAAGGTTTTGCCGACAATCCGGAACTATTTCAGGCTGATGGACTGCATCCCACTACAGCTGCGCAACCGCTGATCATGGAGAGAGTTTGGAAACATCTGCTGCCGATGCTGGCAAAGTCAGGATAAATGCCGCCCCACCCAAACTGCTTTCCACTACGCGCACTTCGCCTTGAAGCAGCTGCGCGAAAGCCTTGACCAGGGAGAGTCCCAGCCCGGACCCACCAGACAGTGTTCGACTTGGATCAAGACGGGCAAAGCGCTCGAAGATCTTGTCACGCATTTCTACCGGAATACCCGGGCCATCATCCTCCACTCGGATTTCCACATGGGGTCCACTGGTGAGGGCTGTTAGCAGAATGGTACCGCCGGCTGGCACGTACTTGAGTTCATTGTCGAAAAGGTTGGCGAAAATCCGTGCCAATAACTGGCGATCGGCTTCGATGTTAAGATTTGGGGCAATCCTGCCTTGAAGGGTGAGCTGCCGTTCTTCGGCAGAGGGTATGTATAGTTCAATGAGTTCTTCCAGCAGCCCGGACAGGTCCACGGTCTTTTTTCTCACCCGCATGACACCCGCCTCGGCTTGGCTGAGAGCAAGCAAGGCATTGACAATATTCTGCATGTTCTGGATTTCGTCGAGCACTCTTTCAAGAGTGGCACGATGCATCTCACTATCGTCATGTCGCAATGCATCTTCAACATCAGCTCGCAAGCGCGTCAACGGCGTTCTTAAATCGTGAGCGATATTGTCACCGGTCTGTCGGGAGCTTTGAGTCACCGAAACCAGTTGGCGACGCAACAATGCCTCTTTCTGTTGCTGCCGCCGTCGTTGTAGCCACCAAAAGCCGGCAACCCCACCAAGCAGGCACAGCAGAAGAACCAATGAAAGCCACACCCCGAACACTTACGCTTCCGGACGCAAGATATAGCCGCGTCCCCGCACTGTGTGCAGCAGGGGAGTGGCAAAGGATTTGTCGATTTTCTGACGTAGTCGGCTGATGTGGACATCCACGACATTGGTCTGAGGGTCGAAGAAATATTCCCAGACATTTTCCAGCAGCATGGTGCGCGTCACCACCTGACCGGCGTGACGCATCAGGTATTCCAGCAGGCGAAATTCGCGCGGCTGGAGATCGATTTCCTGGCCGCCTCGGGTCACATTGCGACTGAGCAAGTCCATTTTAAGATCAGCAAGTTCCAGCATGGTTTCCGGACCGCTGCCAAAGCTCCGCACACGTCGCAGCAGCGCCTCGATCCGCGCCAGCAATTCGTCAAAAGAGTAAGGCTTGACCACATAATCATCGCCACCGACACGCAAGCCTTCCACCCGGTCGTCCACCTTGCCGAGTGCGCTCAGGATCAGAGCTGGGGTACGTCTACCCTGATCCCGCAGCGTCTTCAGAACCGATAGCCCATCGCGTCCGGGCAACATGATATCAATCACCCACAGGTCGTGATCCCCGGCCTGAGCCTGCTGCAAGCCACGCTCGCCGTCATGGGCCAGCTCGACGGCGTAGCCAGCTTCCACCAGCCCACGTTTCAAAGAACCCGCAGCAGCCTCATCGTCCTCAATAATCAGCAACTTAACCATGATCCACCCGTTTGATTATCTATAATCAACATTAATATTTGTTTGTATTATTTTGTTTAATAATCACTTTACAGATATTCCAGGCTTTCCGGCACACAGCGAACCGATCACACCTGCATAGTCGAAACCCTGCTGGTTGAATATCTCCAGCACGCTTTCAACCTCTTCCTGGGCGCAAGCCACCAGCAACCCACCGCTGGTTTGTGGATCGCACAGCATATTTTTCTGCCATTCCAGCATGGTTGCGGGCAAAGTCACCTCGTGCCCATAACTCGCCCAGTTGCGTGCAGCCGCACCCGGCGCATAACCCTGTTTTGCCAAGTTCAGCGCTACAGGGAGCAAGGGCAAACGATCGAATTCGACCTCGGCAGCCAGTTTGGAACCGTGGCAGATTTCCAGCAGGTGACCCAGTAATCCAAAACCGGTAACGTCGGTCAACCCATGCACGCCCGGCATGGCAGCCAGCACCGACCCTGGCGTGTTGAGCTGAGTGGCGCTGGCTATCATCTGCTGATAACCCTCCTCAGACAGCTCGTTTTTCTTCAGTGCCGCGCTCATAATGCCGATGCCGAGGCCTTTCCCAAGAATCAGCGCATCGCCCGCCTGGCCCCTGTCGTTGCGCTTGACCCGGTCGGGATGGACAATACCCAGCGCTACCAGCCCATATATTGGCTCAGTAGAATCGATCGAATGGCCGCCGCCGATCGGAATGCCCGCCTCCGCGCACACCGATTCACCGCCTTTGAGGATTTCACGGATTACCTCGACCGGCAGTTTGCCGACCGGCATGCCGACGATGGCGAGCGCCATGATCGGCTGGGCTCCCATGGCGTAGATATCGGAAATCGCATTAGTGGCAGCAATGCGTCCAAAATCGAACGGATCGTCCACGATCGGCATAAAAAAATCGGTTGTCGCAACAATCGCCTGCGCCGCATTCAAGCGGTAAACTGCAGCATCGTCGCTGGATTCGATCCCGACCAGCAAGTCTGGGAAAATCGCGCGCGCTGGCATAGTGGAAAGGATTTCGCTCAAAACCGCCGGAGAAATTTTGCAGCCGCAGCCCCCACCAGACGAGAACTCTGTTAACTTGATATCCATATTATAATTTTTAGACCTTTAAATTTCTCTTGAAACCTAATGAATTTCACAAGCAATGATCGCGGGCATAACATCCTTGCAGCCGAGGGCTTAACCCTAGCACAGTTGGCCCAGTTTGACGACATCATCGATGTACGTTCACCTTCCGAATTCCGAGAGGACCATATCCCGGGAGCCGTAAATTTTCCGGTGCTGAATGACGAGGAGCGCGCACGGGTCGGCACCATTTACAAACAGACTTCAGCCTTCGATGCCAAAAAAATCGGCGCGGCGCTGGTTGCGCGCAACATCGCCGACCATGTGGAACGGCAATTTTCCGACAAGCCAAAAAACTGGCAGCCTCTAGTCTATTGCTGGCGCGGTGGTAGCCGTAGTGGTGCGATGACGCATATTCTGAACCAGATCGGCTGGCGCGCCCAGCAGTTGAAAGGCGGTTACAAAGCCTACCGCACCATGGTGCTGGCAACATTGCAAACCCTGCCCGGCCGTTACAGCTACCGGGTCATCTGCGGGCCTACCGGTTCCGGAAAAAGCCGCCTGCTGGCCGCGCTGGATGAATTGGGTGCACAGGTACTGGATCTGGAAGGACTCGCCGCCCACCGCGGCTCGATCCTGGGTAACCTGCCAAATGCTGATCAACCGCCGCAAAAGCTGTTTGAAAGCCGACTCTGGGAAGCGCTACAGAAATTCGCCCCTGACCATCCAGTTTATGTGGAAGCAGAAAGCAAAAAAATCGGCAATATTCGGGTGCCAGACGCCTTGCTGGAAGAAATGTGGCAACGTGGTCAGTGCGTCCGTGTCGAAATGGCACAGGAACAACGCATCGCACTGCTCAAGGAGGAATACGTTCATTTCCTCGAGGATCCGGAAGCGCTTTGCAACAAACTGGACCACCTGACCGGAATACACGGCAAGGGTGTAATACAAAAATGGCAGGCGCTTTCCACCGGACTGGCCTGGGATGAACTGGTCGGGGAACTACTGGGAAAACACTACGACCCCGCCTACAATAAATCCACTGCAAAACATTATACTCAGTTCGACGAGGCCCTCATTCTCCGCCCTGCAGACATCAGCATGGAAGCCTTCCTCGAAGCTGCCAAGAAAGCAATGCTTGAGTAAGATCAAGCCATACCTTGACTCAATGGGATAAGGTGGTACGCTTAAAACTGGTCTTGTTCATCCACTCTAAAAGAGGGCAATATGACTACCACTTGGATTCTTGTCGCAAATGCCAGTGAAGCACAACTCTACGCCAACACGGGAATCAGCAAGGGGCTGGAGAAGGTCGCCGCCTTCGACCATCCCGATAGCAGAAAAAAGAACTCGGACCTGGTAACCGACCGATCCGGACACATGCAAAGCGCAGGAAACGGCCATGGTGCCCACCAGCCAACCACCTACCCGAAGCAGCACGAGCACGAAATTTTCGCCCGTGAAATCGCGCACCATATCGAGCAAGGCCGCACCGGCAACCAGTATCAGCGCCTCATCGTGGCCGCAGAGCCCCACTTCCGCGGTCTGCTCAACAACACGTTCAGCACCCAGGTACACAGCCTGATCAGTGAAAGCCTGGACAAGGACTACACCAAGGCCACCCAAAAAGAACTGGCAGTCCACCTGGAAAAACTCATCTACCTATAAGTGCCAGCGGCCCGCTAACTAGTAGACTGCCCCGCGCCCCGTTACCACACAGGCTTGCCAGCGCAAGGAAGCGCCAACCAAAAAAAAGTGGGCGAAATATCCGCCCACTTTTTTTGAAACTGCTTCATAGTCCTACAGAATCTTGAACCTGTACACGACACCGATAGTGATGAGGTTGGCATCGATTTTCCCGGTGGTAGTTTCGTGACCCATGTTATTAATACGTTCCCACTCCATGCGCAGGCCAACATCTTTGTTCACGTTGTACTGTACGCCCAGACCATAAGTAGAATTAAAGCCATCAGCGCCATTGCTAGCATTTACACCATTTTTGGTCGTATCGTCATTCACGCCCCAACGATGCATACCCAACTTGCCTAGCAGAGAAAAACTTTCATTGAAATCGTAGTTGCCAACCAGATCAATCAGGTAAGCCGTGCTGGTCGCCCTGGAGGATGCGTTAGCGGCATTAAATGTTCCGCTGATAGTTTGATCGCCTAGCTTTGCATAACCAAGTTCCAGACCAAGGTTTTTGTTGAATGGAATACCCAGAAAGATTTTCCAGGCATTGTCGGATTTGTCCGTTGAAGTGGGCGTAATTCCGCTCAGATTGTTATCGTTGCTGAACTGGGTATTGCCAACAGAAACACCAATCCAGTTAGGTGTATCCTGGGCTACTGCGGTAGTGACTGCTCCGGCAGTCAGACTGGTAGCAAGCGCTGCGATGGCTAGGCCCTTGATCTTCATAACATCCTCCAAGTGGTTTAAATTTAAAGCAATTTTATTAATTTTTTTGCTACGATCGATTTGCGATGAAACCTGAGCGCAGAATGAGTAATGCTATCGGAAAAAGCCTGCCTGTCAAGAAGAATTAATCCCAGTCCCAATCCTGGAATAATTATCCACCTATAACAACTTCCAGCGGCCCACCACTTCGTAAGATGACCCGCTCTCGCCCGACACTGATCTGACGAGGACAAAATCCCTAGCGCGCCATTCAATTGCCCCGGCCAGGAGCGGATTTTTCCTGCAATCGGCCTTACGCAGCAGAGTGATGTGTGGCACAAAGGACTTGGTGTCGAAACGGAACCCCGCGCCAAGTAACTTTTCCCGCAAAGAGTCGATCAGCCGCACCAATTCCACAGGTGTCTCACCGGGTGCGGCCCAGACGATCCGATTATGAGGCCACCAGCCAAAGCGTGTTAAGCCGATATTGAACTCGGGGACCCTGATCTCCCCGGCCAATTCGAGCAGATCGCCAATCCGCTCAGGCCCGACCTCGCCAAGAAACGCCAAGGTAAGGTGGATCGTTTCCATACGTGTAAGCCGTCCGCCACAAATTCCGTACAAACACTGCCCTGCCATGACCAACTCTGCAGAGGCTGCCGCACTGGGCCAGAGGGCGAAAAACAAACGCGCCGAAGTGGGCTTTATATGAGACTTGCGAGTCGAGGGCTCGTCCCGCTTTCCCTTCGAAATAGAGTCAGGAGGGGCACAAACAATCGCGGTGAATTGATGATTCATCATCAGGGACGGCGGCTCGGCATGGCTGTATAAACTTATATTGTTTTATCTTCATGATTCTTTAATTAAGGCTATCAATGGGCATCATTCCTTACGCCACCATTTGAGAGCGAGTGGATCGTGCTTACATTCAGTCCTACATTGTACGGATATCGTAGCCGATCTCCCACAACATCACCACTGAAAACAATATCATTAGGCATATTAAAAGATGCTAATATTATATTAAATAATGCTTTTAAAATGCACTGGCTTTCACAGATCCAAGCATGTAAAAATAGACCTCAGCAACAATGATTGGATAGTAGACTCCACCCATCAGTCCAAGTGTCAGGCACTTGGACTCTGCCGCGTGCGAAGGCCTCCTTGAATAGCCAATAACCACTCAAAATATTATGGAGGCACAATGTCGCCTAAAGTCAAATCCGTTCTTTATATCCGCCTGCCCTGCTGGAAAATCTATCCTGGTGGCGTCATTTATGTCGCCGATTATATTCACAAGCAGCGCCCGGACATCCACCAACACCTTCTTGACCTGGCTTTGATTGAGCCATCCGACCGCAAGCGCGTTTTAAAGGAACATCTGCGCACACTGCGCCCGGACGTTGTGGCTTTTTCATGGCGCAATATGCAGTCCTTCGGTCCCCACCCTGAAGACGATGCACTCGGCGTCGTCATGAACTTCGACCATTCGCCGAAGTTGTATCGAAGACTGAAAGCGGCCAAAGATTCGCTGACCATCATCTATGACTATGTGGCCAGCCGGCTGCGCAACTTCGGCTACATGAAGCTGGTCAAGCAGATGCTGCCTGACACACGTGTCGTGGTCGGAGGGACGGCAGTGTCGATATTCGGTAAATATGTCGCCGAGAAATGCCCGCCCGATACGGTGATCGTCATCGGTGAAGGCGAGGACACCATGCTATCGATTGTCGATGGTTTCACCCAGCCGGTCGGCGAGTACTTCTACAAGAACCGCTCAGGCCAGGTCGATCATCGCGCCCGCACGGAAACCTTCGATTTGCGCAAGCTTACGGCAGTCGATTTCGCTTACGTCGAATCGATTTTTCCTGACTTCCACCGTTATATCGGCGATGACATCGGCGTGCATACCAAGCGGGGATGCCCTCTTCAATGTCACTTCTGCCTGTACAACAAAATCGAGGGCGCCATGCAACGCTACCGCGAGCCGGCCGAGATCGCCAATGAGGTGGAAGCACTGCACAGGCGATACGGCGTCAAGCGAATCTGGTTCACTGATGCGCAGTTCTGTTCGACGAAAAGGAGCACCCAGCATGTCGAACTTATCCTGGACGAATTGCTGGCAAGAAAAATCGATATCAACTGGTCGGGGTATCTGCGGCTGAACCATCTGACGCCCGAAATCGCGCGGAAAATGCTGGCAACGGGAATGAGCAGCGTTGACCTGTCTTTCGCCGGATCCCAGGAGATCATCGACAAACTGACCCTGGGCTATTCGCTGGAGCAACAGATGGAGGCCTTCCGCATGTTCCAGTCGAACGGGCACACCGATCAAAAGATCAAACTTTACATGCCCTTGAACGCCCCCGGGGAAACCGTCCAAACCCTGCTGAAGACCGTCGAGAAGATCAAGGAACTGTATGAGATGTTCGGTCGCGACAACGTGCTGCCATTCATTTTTTTCATCGGCGTTCAACCCGGTACACCGGTGGAACGTCTGCTGATCAGCGAGGGCTATCTCAAGCCGGGCTACAACCCGCTCACTTTCAATCCATTTCTCATCAAAAAGCTGCTATACAATCCGCAACCGCTCGGCCGCCTGATAGGTCGCGCCTACCTCGAAGCAATCGAAACATCCGATCCGAACAGCGAGTATATTGGCCGTGCCACGATGGATATCATCGAACGGGAGTTGTCCAAGCCGGAGGTGGTGGCCGCTTGCGGGGGTGATTCTTCGCGCCAACCCGCCGATGAGCTTGCTTCATGTTCATGCAAGGCATAAATATGCGCGCATATCGCCTCTGAAAAAAACGCTGTGTTGCCTGTTGCGCTGGTGCCGATTTTTGTCAACAATAGTGCCATGCTCAACACGGTAACTTCCATGCTCGACCGACCCGTTTCAGATTTTGAACTTCCCTCGACCGGAGACAAGCCATTCCGCTTATCCACGGTCAAAGGAAACCCCGTAGTACTGTACTTCTATCCCAAAGACGCCACTCCCGGCTGCACTACCGAAGCGCAACAGTTCCGCGATCTTTATTCGGAACTCCAAGCCCTCGGCTGTCAAATTTATGGCATCTCGCGCGACAGTCTGAAGTCCCACGAAAATTTCAAGTCGAAACAGAATCTGCCGTTCGAACTGCTCAGCGACAAGGAAGAAGCCGCCTGCAATCTGTTCGGCGTCATCAAAATGAAAAGTATGTATGGTAAACAGGTCAGGGGCATCGAACGCAGCACCTTCGTCATCGATGGCGAAGGCGTGTTGCGGCGCGAGTGGCGCGGCGTAAAGGTCGCCGGCCATGCCCAGGAAGTGATTGATTTCATCGAGGCGCTTAAATAAGGGGTTCCCAATGGCACGAAAGTCACACATCCATTCCAAGATATTTGTTCTCGATACCAACGTGCTGATGCACGATCCGTCTAGCCTGTTCCATTTCGATGAACACGACATTTTCCTGCCGATGATCACCCTGGAAGAGCTGGATAACAACAAGAAAGGCATGACCGAGGTCGCGCGCAATGCGCGCCAGGCCAGCCGCTTCCTGGACGAAATCGTCACCGGCGCCCAGACCGCGATGGAAGATGGCTTTCCTCTCTCCATCAACGATCGCAATTGTAGCGGGCGCCTGTTCCTGCAAACCAAACAGATGAACGGCGAACTACCCGCTGGCATGCCGACCAGCAAAGCTGACAACCAGATCATCAGCGTGGTGATGCACCTGCAGCAGCAATATCCCAAGCGTGAGGTTATCCTGGTGTCGAAGGACATCAACATGCGCATCAAAGCCCGCGCCCTGGGCTATGCCGCGGAGGATTACTTCAACGACAAGGTGCTGGAAGACACCGATCTGCTTTATACCGGACTCAAGGCGCTGCCGCAGGATTTCTGGGAACATCACGGCAAGGGCATGGAATCCTGGCAGGAAGCCGGGCATACCTTTTACCGCATCAAGGGGCCGCTTTGTTCCAGCCTGATGATCAACGAATTTGTCTATTTCGAATACGACAACCCGTTCCACGCCATCGTCAGGGAATTAAACGGCAACACTGCCGTGCTGGAAACTGTCAAGGATTTTACTCATCTCAAACACAGCGTCTGGGGCATCACCGCGCGCAACCGTGAACAGAATTTCGCCCTCAACCTGCTGATGAACCCGGAGGTGGATTTTATCACCCTGCTCGGCCAGGCCGGTACCGGCAAGACACTGCTCACCCTGGCCTCCGCCCTGACGCAGACGCTGGACCACAAGCTTTACAGCGAAATCATCATGACCCGTGTCACCGTTCCGGTCGGGGAGGATATCGGTTTTCTGCCCGGCACCGAGGAAGAAAAAATGGCGCCGTGGATGGGTGCGCTGGAAGACGACCTGGACGTGCTCAACAAGACCGACGAGAATGCCGGCGACTGGGGACGTGCCGCGACCCAGGACCTGATTCGCTCGCGGGTCAAAATCAAGTCGCTCAACTTCATGCGTGGCCGTACCTTCCTGAATAAATTCCTGATCATCGACGAGGCACAGAACCTGACACCGAAGCAGATGAAAACCTTGGTTACCCGCGCTGGCCCCGGCACCAAGGTGGTCTGTCTAGGCAATATCGCGCAGATCGACACCCCCTACCTGACCGAAGGCAGCTCGGGCCTGACTTACGTAGTAGACCGCTTCAAGGGGTGGGAACACTCCGGCCACGTCACGCTGATGCGCGGCGAGCGTTCAAGACTGGCGGATTATGCGGCAGAGGTACTTTAACCCGGAGATTTCAGGGGTTGAACAGGGTGCGCCATATGCACCCTGCTTCAATCCAGTCTAGCTGTCTTTGTGCATTTCATAATACCGGGCAAACAAGGCTTCCAGCTCGTCGATCGCCTCGACGGCTGGCTTGCCGTGCATGACATGCTTCATCATGAAACCTGAAGCTTCGTGCAGCAACTTATCAGTATTCAGCATCGGATAGGTTTCCCTTAGCCGCTTGATCGCCTTGACCACAGACTCTTCAGCAGGACGGGGAATAGCCAGGGGTTCCTGAGAAACAGAAATGTCTACAGCCGGATTACGGGCGGCAAGAAATTCGACAAAGGCAAATACGGTATTCTGCTGCTCTGCTGGAAGCGTTTCTAACAGGCGCAGCAGTTTCTTTTCTTCGGGTTTCATGGATAATTTACTTCAGCGCGTCGGTCGTAAAATCCAGGAAAGACTGCAACAATTTGGAGCGGAATTTTTCCGTAGCATAAACTACCGACAACGGCCTGATCAAGCGCGGCTCCAATGGAACGGCGACCAGATCACCAAGTTTGACTTCCTTGAGAATGGTAGCTCGCGAAACGATGGCAATACCCAGCCCCGCCTCAACCGCCCCTTTGATCGCTTCCGGACTCCCTAGCTCCATTGCAATATTCAAGTCCTCCGGTGAGAAGCCGGCTCGCCTGAAGAAATCGTCCACCACTTCGCGTGTGCCTGAACCGGCTTCGCGGCTGATGTAAGGCTGAACGGCAAGTTTCTCGGCCGATGCAAAGGAAAGCTTTGACAACTCATGTTGCGCCGAACAGATCATCACCAGCTCATCTTCACAGCACACTTCCGATTTCAGGCTGGGATGATGGGAAGGTGCCTCAATCAGGCCAATGTCGAGCGTGTGGTCTGCGACCTTTGATTCGACTGTTTCCGAGTTTGCGACCGTGAGCCGTGCCTGGACTTGTGGGTAACGCGCCTTGAAATCCCCCAGCATGCGCGGCAGCATATATTCCGCGATGGTCGTGCTGGCACCGATCATCAGCGTGCCACCGACCTCCCCCGTCATTTCCGTCAAACGGGTTTCCATTTCCGCAGTCAGGTTCAGGATGCGCTCGGCGTATTCCATCGCCAGTCGCCCTGCCGGCGTCAGAGTAATCTTGCTGTGACTACGCTCGAACAAACGGGTATTGAAATGCTCTTCCAACTGTTTGACCTGAAACGTAACCGCAGGCTGAGTCATGAACAATATCTCGGCCGCTTTGGTGAAACTCAGTTGTTTAGCAACGGTGTAAAACACCTGAAGTCGTCGGTCTGCCATAGGTGCTCATAAAGGAATTTAATGGACGCATATTCAAGCACAAATTGAATCGCAAAGATAGGGCAAACCCTAACTTTGATTGGCCACATGGCACCCCGCATGGTTTCATGGTATAAAGCTGGGGCTTACTTTCTGTACCTGAAAAATGAACGGAAACTCACCAAAAAACAGATGAAGCGCGGCTTTTATACTATTCTGTCGGCACAGTTTTTTTCCGCATTGGCCGATAACGCTCTGCTGATTGTCGCCATCTTCGCCCTGCGCGACATGCATGCCCCGCAGGAATACGAACCCCTGCTCAAGCTGTTTTTTACCGTTTCCTACGTCTTGCTCGCTGCGTTTGTCGGCGCTTTCGCCGACTCGATGCCCAAAGGCCGGGTGATGCTGATCAGCAACGGCGTCAAAATCATTGGCTGCCTGATGATGTTCTCCGGCGTGCACCCGCTGGCCGCCTACGCGGTCGTCGGCTTGGGCGCCGCCGCTTACTCCCCCGCCAAGTACGGCATCCTCACTGAACTGCTGCCGCATCGCCTGCTGGTGGTCGCCAACGGCTGGATCGAAGGGCTGACAGTGATGGCTATCATACTCGGCACCGTGGTAGGGGGTCTGCTGGTCAAAACTGACATCGCTCTAACCCTGTTGAACTTCGATTTCCCGATGATCGACACCGGCATCGACACGATCCCGGAAATGAGCATAGGCATCATCGGATGCATTTACCTGATTGCCGCAGCTTTCAACCTGTACATCCCAGATACCGGAGTGGACCACCGGATCCTGAAAAAAAACCCGCTCTTTCTGTTACACGATTTCAACCACTGCCTAAAGTTGCTGTGGCGCGACAAGCTGGGCCAGGTGTCGCTTGGTGTCACCACCCTGTTCTGGGGAGCAGGCGCTACCCTGCAATTCATCGTCCTGAAGTGGGCAGAGGTGGCGCTGAATATGGACCTGTCCAAAGCCAGTATGCTGCAGGGGGTGGTGGCGGTAGGTGTCGCAATTGGTGCGGTGTTGGCAGCAAAAATGGTTACGATGCGCAAATCGGTGAAAGTCATTCCGCTTGGAATCGCCATGGGACTGATCGTTCTCGGCATGAATTTCGTACACGACCTGTGGATTGCCGTGCCGCTCCTGGTTCTCATCGGCGCTCTGTCGGGTTTTTTCGTGGTGCCGATGAATGCACTGTTGCAACATCGCGGCCACATCCTGATGGGCGCAGGCCATTCGATTGCGGTGCAGAATTTCAACGAAAACCTGTCGATCCTCGCCATGACCGGCCTCTATGCGTTGCTGATCCATTTGAATTTGTCACTCTATGCAATCATCGCACTATTTGGGCTATTCGTGAGCGGCATGATGTATTACCTGAAAAAGCGGCACGAGAACAATCAGCGCCAGTTTGACGATGTCGCGCTGCTCGACGACACCCGGAACTAACGCCTTGTTATTTATAGCACGATGGGCTTGTCCGGCAGTTCGTTCTCATTGACCCCGCTCGCCGGATAATGCCGAACCAGATGGCTGGCCACTGCACGAATCCCCTCCACCACGCCTTGTCCGAAAAGCCCCTGACGGAACGAATGTTCCATCTCCCGACAAATCGCTTCCCAGCCCGGCTGCCCTACATCGCGATGGATGCCTCTGTCGGCAACAATTTCCACCCGGTGGTCAGCAAGCAGAAGATAAATCAGCACGCCATTATTACGCTCGGTATCCCACACCCGTAGCTGCGAAAACACCTCGACGGCGCGCTCACGGGCGCTGCGACCATAAAGAAGCGCCATTGGGTCGAGCGCCGCCTCGACGGCGAAGCGAATCTCTCCATAATGGGTCGTTTCGGATTCCCCGATCGCCGCTTCGATGGCTCGCATCGTGTCCGGAGGAAATGCCCGCTTCATCCGCCATGGGGGTGTCAACAAATGCCTGAATAGACGTTTGATCATCATTTTTTTCACCAATTTCCCGATGCGCCGCCGCCACCAAAACCACCTCCGCCGCCACTAAAACCGCCACCGCCACCCCTCGGCCAGCCGCCACCGCCGCTGGACCAACCCCCGCCACCGTGACGACCGAGTAGTGTAAAGATGAAAACGAATAAACCGGCCACCAGCGCCATCATCAGCGAGGCGAACAATAGCCAGGCAATGACGACTGCGATCGAACCGGCAACAAGCCCACCGACAAACGGGCCGAGCAGGGCGCGCATTGCGCCCCCCACAACGACTGCAAGAACGAAACCGATGGCCAGCCAATCTCCCCCGCTTCCGTCTTGTGATCGAGAGGATTTCTTCTCTGGTAACGGCTCGCCTTCGATGACCTTGATGATGCGATCGACCCCAGCCTGGATGCCGCCGAAATAATCATCCTGCTTGAAATGGGGCGTGATTATTTCACTGACGATGCGCTTCGCCACCGCATCGGGAATCGCACCCTCAAGACCGTAACCCACTTCGATGCGCAATTTTCGATCGTTCCTCGCGATCAGGAGCAGCGCGCCATCATCCACACCCTTGCGCCCGAGCTTCCAGGCGTCTGCCACACGGATAGCGTATTGCTCGATGGTTTCAGGTTGGGTAGTGGGAATGATCAGAACGGCGATCTGGCTGCCTTTTCTGTTTTCAAAGACTTGCAGGGTTTGCTCAAGCGCTGCCTGCTGTTCGGGTTGCAGCGTCCCGGTCAGATCAGTGACACGCGCGTTGAGGGGCGGCACCGCCACCTCTGCCGCCGCCCCTGGTGCGCAAAGCAGCCACAGAACGGCGACCAGGCTGGTCAGCCAGACCTTACTTGACGGTCGCTGCAACACCAAAATCCACCTTGGGTGCGGTGGAAATTTCTTTCTCGTTTTCCACGCTGAAGTTGGGCTTGGTCTTGAAACCGAACATCATCGCTGTGAGATTGCTGGGGAAGGAGCGCACCGTCACGTTGTAATCCTGTACCGCCTTGATATAGCGGTTACGTGCGACGGTGATGCGATTTTCAGTGCCCTCTAGTTGCGCCTGCAAGTCGCGAAACACCCCGTCGGCCTTGAGTTGCGGGTAGTTCTCCGATACCACCAACAGGCGGGAAAGCGCGCTGCTCATCTGAGCCTGCGCCTGCTGAAATTTGGCGAAAGCCTGCTCGTCGTTAATCAGCTCGGGGGTCGCCTGAATTGACCCCACCCTGGCACGCGCATCGGTGACCTGCGTCAGCACCTCTTTCTCGTGCGCGGCATAGCCCTTGACCACGTTCACCAGATTGGGCACCAGATCGGCTCGGCGCTGGTACTGATTAAGCACTTCGGACCAGCTCGCCTTGATCTGCTCGTCAGTGGATTGCAGCGTGTTGTAGCCGCAACCGCTCAGGAACAAGGACAGCAACAGCATCATGATTAATAGCCAGTTACGCATAACGATCTCCTGAGTGGACAACAATGCTTATTTATATAGTAGCTGATTCCTTGGAGCACAAGTCCTGCATGGTCTGTTTCGCCAGGCACAAATCTTCCCATGCCCTGGCCTTGTCTTGCAGTGTGCGCAGCAAGTACGCGGGATGATAGGTCACGATCAACGGAATACCCTGGTAGGCGTGCACCTTGGCGCGAAGGCTGGCGATTGTCGCCTCGTGTCCCAGCAGCGCTTCGGAGGCGACTTTACCCAGTGTCACGATCAGCTTCGGCTGGATCAGCTCGATCTGGCGCTTGAGGTAGGGCAAGCATGCAGCAACCTCAACTGAGTTAGGGTTACGGTTGTTGGGCGGGTGCGACTTCACCACGTTGGCGATATACACATTAACACCTCGCTTCAGTCCGATGCTTCTCAGCATGTTATCGAGCAGCTTGCCGGCCTGGCCGACGAAGGGTTCCCCCTGAGCATCCTCGTCCACGCCGGGCGCCTCGCCGATAAACAGCCAGTCGGCATTCTCGTCGCCGACGCCGAACACGCCCCGAGTGCGGCTCTTGTGGAGTTCGCAGGCGGTACATCCTGCCACTGCGGCTTTAAGCTCAGACCAATCCATGGCGCCTGCGTCAACTAGACCAGGCGCATCAGCCACCTCTCCGCGAGCGCGCCACACCGGCCCCAGCCCCATTTCTTGCAGAAAGAGCTCGCGCCTGCCCGTCATAACGACAATTCCATCAGAACCGCATCCTCGCGCCCATTTTCGGCCGGATAGTATTTCTTGCGCACGGCGATTTCCGAGAAACCGGTGCTCAGATAAAGCTGGCGCGCCGCAATGTTGGAAGGACGCACCTCCAGCAACATGATTTCGGCATGATAATCGCGCGCCCGATTGATCAGTTGGTGAAGGAAGCGCCTCCCCAGCCCCCTGCCCTGCCAATCCGGTGCAACACCCAGGTTGAGCAGATGCGCTTCGCCCACAGCCACCATCATCACGCTATAGCCAATCACGAACCCGCTGAGCTCGTACACCCAGCAACTGTAGCCGGCATTGAGCGAGTCTCGGAAGTTACCGTAGGTCCAAGGAAAAGGATAAATCTCGTATTCAATCGCAACCACCGCCTCGATATCTTCGTGGCACATGGGGCGGATAGAGACAATTTCCTGAAACTGGGCGCTCATCGCTCACTCGTCTTCAACGCGACTTTATTCCGGATATACAACGGCGCAGCTTCAGCCGCATCCATACCCAAGCCGCGTTTGAATTGCACAGCACCCAGCACAGCGATCTGCGCCGCATGGGGCAAGACATCAGGCATCACCTCGATTAGCTGCCCGGCATAACGGCTGCGCAATATCTCGCCATGAGCCGCAAAGCCATTCCCGCAACCGGTCCAGTGTTCGCCTGCGACGTCCGGCGTCTGCTGCGGCGAACTCAATCCAGGCGCTATCAGGGTACGCCACTCACCTTCGGTTTTTTCGTACACCCCATGGTAAACCTCGCCCATGCGCGCATCCAGGCAGGCGATCACGCGGCTTGCGCCCGAAGCTTCGGCCAGCGCAAGCAGAGTACACACCCCCGCCACCGGCAAATCCGCACCGAATGCCAAACCCTGCGCCACCCCACAACCGATGCGCAGACCAGTGAACGACCCCGGCCCTTCACCGAAAGCAATGCCGTCCAGCGCCTTCAAATCCAGCCCCGCCTCGGTGAGCACATCCTGCACCATCGGCAGCAGCAGCTCGGAATGGCGCTGTCCTGCCAGTTCCTCGCGCACGGTCATTACACCGTCCAGCCACAAGGCGACGGAACAAAGCTCGGTAGAAGAGTCGAGAGCGAGAATTTTCATGATGCAAATAAACAGAAAGTGATAAGGCGCATTATACCGCGCCGATTCATAAACCCAGATAGACCTCGAATTCCATCCGCTGCCACGGGTTGCTGCTTTTCTTCAAACGGGTGATACGCGCTTCCGCTTTAGAACCGCGATCCATGAAGCGCGCCAGCGCCTCGTTGTCGGCGCGTGGTACGTAGCCGAGCTTGTGACCTTGCCACTCGACACGCACCGCTTTGGCGTCGTAAGTATTGCCGGGTTCACGGACGAGATGAAGGGCGTCCCCCACCTTCATTTCGCTCCACAACTTCTTGCCTTCATAGTAGCGAAATCCGGCCAGAGGTGAGCTTTGCAGCAGGATTTTGGCGTTTGTACCGGGCTCGGCGCTGGCCGGCACGGTGAGCAGCGCCAGCAGCAAGGCCGCGACAGGGATCAGGGGTAATCTGTAACTGGACATAAGCTTACCTTTTCTCCCCCTCACCCCTGCCCTCTCCCCAAAGGCCGAGAAAGCTATACTGCCCGCTGCTCGAAAAATTTCTCCACATCCACCACCTCCCGCGTCCGTTTCATCGGCGGCAGGCTCTGCCAGATGCGCTTGCCGTACTGTTTGGTAAGCAGGCGCGGGTCGCAGATCATCAGCACGCCGCGATCGGTTTCGTCGCGGATCAGGCGCCCGGCGCCCTGTTTCAGAGTGATGACGGCATGGGGAAGCTGGTATTCCATGAAGGCGTTGCGCCCTTCCTGGTTGATCTTTTCGATGCGCGCTGCCAGCACCGGATCGTCCGGCGGCGAGAATGGCAGCTTGTCGATGATCACCAGCGACAGCGCCGCGCCGCGCACGTCGACTCCTTCCCAGAAGCTCTGGCTCGCCACCAGTACGGCGTTGCCGAGGCGGCGAAAGCGCTCCAGCAGCTCGGTACGCGTTCCCTCCCCTTGCAGCAGCAGGGGGAATTCCAGCCCTTCCTTGTCGAAGGCCTCTTTCAGCAGTTCATGCGCCTCGCGCATCGCACGCAAGCTGGTGCAGAGCAGGAACGCGCGACCGCCACTGGCACGAATCACTGGCAAGGCAGCCGCCACTACCGCCTCGGTATAGCCGCGGCTGTTCGGCTCCGGCATGCCCTGGGGCGAGTAAAGCACCGCCTGGTTTTCATAATCAAAAGGGCTGTCCCAGAAGGCAGTGGCCGCATCCAGCAAGCCCATCTGGCTCTGGTAGTGGCTGAAATCCTTTTTCACGGCGAGCGTGGCCGAGGTAAAAATCCAGGCGCGGGTATGATCGTCGATCTGCTTGCGGAAAATCTCAGCGATAGAAAGCGGCGTGGCGTTGAGTTGCATCGCGCGATTGAACACCTCTACCCAGCGCACGCTACCGTTGTTCTCCTCGTCCATCCAGCGCTTGAGTTGCGCTGCGAACTGGGTGCCGCGCTGCCAGCAGTTTTCCAGACCGGGGCTACGTTCGGCCTGGGATTCGAGCAGTTTATTAAGCGCATCAAGCCTGGTCTTTGTTTCGACCAAGGAATCTGCGAAGCCGTGCGCAGCCTGCGCACCAGCCAGTGGCAAACGCACGCTGTCCTGCGGGAAAACCAGGCGCAAATCGCGTGCCGCCTTTTCCAGAGCCGCAGCACCCTCGGGCAACTGAGCGAAATCCTTGGCCGAAACCATGCCCTCGGCGTGGGCGTCGTGAGCCAATTCGAGCAGTTGCGAAGTACTCAGGTTCTCACCGAAGAACAGGCTGGCGGTTTCCGGCAACTGGTGCGCCTCGTCGAAAATCACCGTGTTGCTGGCCGGCAGCAGTTCAGCCACGCCCTCGTCGCGCAGCATCACGTCGGCAAAGAACAGATGGTGGTTGACCACCACCACGTCCGCGCCTTGCGCACGCTTGCGCGCTTCCATCACGAAACACTCTTTGTGTTGCGGACAGTCCTGACCAAGGCAATTTTCCCGCGTCGAGGTCACATAGGACCAGATGCCGGCATTTTCCGGCACCTCGCTCAGGGCGCTCTTGTCGCCGCTATCGCTCAGCTTGGCGAATTTTTCGATTTTCGACAGATAGACCGAATCGTCGCGGGTCATGAAGCGCCCTTCGTTCTTGGCGCGCTCCAGGTGAAAATGACAGACGTAATTGGCACGACCCTTGAGCATCGCTATCGTCACCGGCACCTTCAGTGCCTCGCGCATCGCCGGGATGTCACGGAAAAAAAGCTGGTCCTGCAAGGTCTTGGTGCCGGTAGAAATGATCACCTTGCCGCCGGCGAGCAGTGCCGGAGCCAAATAGGCGTAGGTCTTGCCGGTGCCGGTACCGGCCTCGGCCACCAGAATTTCGTGTTTTTCGATGGCATCTGAAATGGTCCTCGCCATCTCGAGCTGCTGGCTGCGGACGCGGTAATCCTTGAAGGAGCGTGCCAGCACGCCGCCTTCGGCAAAAATAGAATCCAGATCAAACATGAAGAAGGGTTTGCCAAACTTTGAGGTTAGGTTGAGAGCACAATTGTACCAGCAACGCCAAAGCCGCATCCCGGTTCTCAACCGCCGCCGGGCTTAGTGGTTCACCTAAATGGAAATTTTCTCCACGTACCGACAGCAGAAATGATGCGGGGGCCGGCCTCTGGTAAACCTGCTCAAACACATGCAGCACCGCTTGCGGTGACATTTCGTGGGTGGTGTATCTGGCATCCTGCGCAGGCTGAAGAGGGGAAAACAGAAATGGGCATGGGCAGGACACGCTCGCGTCGATGAACAGGACGAGATCGTGCCCTTCCAGATCAACCGAGTGCTCGACCTGCAGCTGAAAATCGGTGACCAGCTCTAATTCAGGCCACTCTGGGTGCTGTGCCCGGCCCTCGGCAAGCAGTTCGAGCAGCTGCGGCCCAAGGGCATCGTCGCCCCGGCTCGGGTTACCGTAGGCGAAGACTAGCAGCGGCGCCGTCAAGCGTCGCACCGGCCATCTGAGTTCTTGTTCAGGCGGTCGATGATGTTCCCGCCTGCGTCCACCAGTTCCACTTCCAGCGGCATCTTGCCCACGGCATGGGTGGCGCAGGACAGACACGGGTCGAAGGCGCGGATCGCTACCTCGATGTGGTTAAGCAGACCTTCGGTCAGTTTCTGGCCGTCCAGGTACTGCAAGGCCACTTGCCGCACGGCTTCGTTCATTGCCTGATTGTTGTGGGTAGTGGAAACGATCAGGTTGGCGCGGACGATCAGTTCGTCCTCGTTGATACGGTAGTGGTGGATCAACGTTCCGCGCGGCGCTTCGATCACGCCCACGCCCCGCAAAGCACGCTCGCCCCGACTGACCAGGTCAGTACCCAGCAAATCGGCGTCATGCAGCAATCCCTGAATTCCCTCGGCGCAGTGCAGCATTTCGATCATGCGCGCCCAGTGATAGGCCAGCGTGGATTGAGTGGCGCTGCCGCCGCCGAATGCCTTGAACGTCTTCCTCTCGGTCTCGGCCAGCGGCGTCGGAATGAAGTCGCAATTGTTGATCCGGGCGAGCGGACCGACCCGGTACCAGCCTTCTTCCCTGCCCCTCGACCGGATGAACGGGAATTTCATGTAGGACCAGGATCTGACTTCCTCGTGGATATAATCCCAGTAATTGCTGTAATCGACATGGTCAAAAATCGTCTGGCCGTGCTCGTCCCTGGCCCTTAAACCGCCGTGGTAAAGATCCAGTGCGCCATCATCCCGCACCAGGCTCATGAAGCAGGACTTGAAATAGCCGAAACCGTTGTGGAAATCTGCTTGATCACAGTAGATTTTCTTTATCAGCTCCACCGCATCCCGGCTCCAGGCAATCATCTGGTCGATGTCCTTCAACAGAATGTCCCGCTCTTCCGGCGACAGGTTCTTGTTCACGCCGCCGGGGATCGCCCCGGTACCATGTATCCGCTTGCCGGACGTGAGCCGGATCACCTCCTGCCCGTATTTGCGCAGGGCCACGCCCTGCCGGGCGACATCCGGATAGGCGGCGGCCACGCCGACGATGTTGCGTCTGGCCACGTCGCTGCCGAAGCCGAACAGCAAGTCAGGCGAGGCCAGATAATAAAAATGCAGCGCATGGGACTGGAGTACCTGGCCCAGGTGCATCAGACGGCGCAGCTTCTCGGCGGTCGGCGTCAACTGCGCGCCAACGATCATGTCCATCGCCTTGGCAGCGCCCAAATTGTGGCTTACCGGGCAGATGCCGCACAAGCGCTGCACGATAACCGGCACTTCCCAGTAGGGCCGGCCCTGAATGAATTTCTCGAAGCCGCGGAATTCGACGATATGAAACCGTGCCTGGTGCACGCGGTTGTCGTCGTCGAGCAGGAGCGTGACCTTGCCGTGGCCTTCCACGCGGGAGACCGGCTCAATCACTACGCGCTTGAGTCCTTCGGGATTTGCGGCGGTTTCAAGTTCAAAAGTCATTTTCTACACTCAGTCAAAATGCAGCATCTCATAATCCAGTTTCGGCTCCCGACCGTTCAACAAATCGGTCAAAAACTTCCAGATTGCGTCGCCAGAGGGTGGGCAGCCGGGCAGAAAATAGTCCACCTTCACCACTTCGGAGATCGGATGCACCTTGTCGAACGGCAGGGGCAGTTCAGGATCGTTGGGTATCTGGCCACACTCCAGCCCACCCTCGTAGCAGTACACTTCCTGGAAGCAGTCCCACAGGTCGATGTTGTTGCGCATCGCGGGAACACCACCGTTGATGGCACATGCGCCTATCGCAACCAATACTTTACAATTCTTTCGGAACTCTTTGAGTACATGTACATTTTCTGCGTTGCATACCCCTCCTTCAACAATGCCAATGTCGCACGGTCCGCAGCGCTTGATGTCGGTCAGCGGAGAGCGGTCGAACTCGACCAGCTCGATCAGGCCGAACAGGCGCTCGTCGATATCGAGTAACGACATATGGCAGCCGAAGCAGCCAGCCAGGGAACAGGTGGCAATGCGAACTTTGTTCTCACTCATCGCCACCTCCGGTCTGCACGTCCTTGATGGTGATGTGGTCAAAAACGCGCTGGCCGATCGGTACGGCGTAACCATGGCGTTTGATCAGAATCGCCCCGGTCGGGCACACATGGGCGGCTTTGTCGGTGACGGCGAGATCGGTATCACCCAGCAGGCCGCTAGCCGAATTGACCACCAAAAGAGTTTTAATTCCACGTCCGGAAAGTCCGAACACATTCTTGCCGTCAACCTCCCGACTGGCGCGCACGCAGAGTTCGCAGTAAATGCAGCGGTTGCGATCGAGCATCACGTCGGGATGGGAGGCGTCCGCCTCGCGTTGCGGATAGAAATGGTTGTAGTGCGGACTCATCATGCCGAGATAGTAGGCGACGGCCTGGAGCTGGCAATTGCCGGTTTTCTCGCAAGCCGGGCAGAGGTGGTTGCCCTCGACGAACAGCATTTGCGTCAGAGCAAGCCGGTCCGCATTGAGTTCCGCGATGTCGCTCAGCACTTGTTGGCCTTCCACCGCAGGCATGGTGCAGGAGGCAACATTGCGACCGTTGACGTTGACGGTGCACAGTTTGCAGCTGCCGTGAGGCTTGAATTCCGGGTTGTGGCACAGGTGCGGGATATAGACCCCGGATGCCAGCGCCGCGTCCATGATGGTTTGGCCTTCCTGGAACGGCACCGCTAGTCCGTCTATCGTAATCGTTTTGCTCATAGGTGCGCCCAATCGTCATCCCGCCCGGTGATCGTGCGCGCCGTCGCCAGCGCCCCATCCAGGTCGAAGGCCGGTTTGAAGGCAAATGCCTTGAGTTTGCTCTCGACCATATCGGGAAATTTTTCCAGAATATCCAGCACCGGGTTGGCGGCGCTGCTGCCCAGACCACAATGGCTCATGGTCTTGAGAATATGGCCGAGGCGCTTCAACTCTTCCAGATCGGAAGCGGTGCCGTACCCACTAGCGATCTTGCTCATGATCTTCTTCTGCAGTTCGGTGCCGACCCGACACGGTGTACAGAAGCCACAACTCTCGTGGGCGAAAAAATCGGCAAAATTCTGCGCAACCTGAAACAGGTCGCGCTTGCGCCGAAACACCATTAAAGCGCCCGCCGTGGGCAAGTCTTCGAAGGCGATTTTGCGCTCGAACTCCTTCCATGAGATGGTGGTGCCGGAAGGGCCGCTTACCTGCACTGCGTAGGGGCGCCCTTCTGCACCGCAATCGTCAAGAATCTGGCTCACCGTGACGCCGAACGGGTATTCGTAGATGCCTGGACGGGCAACATCGCCGGAAACGGAAATCAACTTGGTACCGGTCGACTGAGCCGTGCCTATCGCCGCGAACCAGGCGCCGCCTTTTTCCGCAATTTTAGCCGCACAGGCGAAGGTTTCGACGTTGTCCACCACAGTCGGCCTCCCCTTGTAACCGTACGTCACCGGGAACGGCGGACGGTTGCGCGGGCGGCCGCGTTTGCCTTCGAGCGATTCGATCAGCGCCGACTCTTCGCCGCAAATGTAGGCGCCGGCACCCAGATGGATTTCGATATCGAATGAAAAATCCATCTGACCGAGGATGGTCTCGCCCAACAACCCGGCCTCGCGACGGCATTTCAGCACTGCTTCCAGCTGCTGCAGCAGGTAACGATACTCGCCGCGCAGGTACAGAAAACCCTTGCTGGCCCCGACCACCCGCGCACCCACAGTCATGCCCTCGAACACCAGATCGGCGTAGCTGTTGAGCAGGACGCGATCCTTGAAAGTACCCGGTTCGCCTTCGTCGGCATTGCAGACAATGAAGCGCTCCGGATGGCCATCGATGTCGCAGATCACGCCGCCTTCTTCCTCGGCGATGGTGGCATGACAGAACGACCATTTCGACGCAGTTTTGAATCCTGCCCCGCCGCGCCCGCGCAGGTTGGATTTATCCACCTCGACCAAAGTTTCCTTTGCTCCGCGCGCCAGCGTGGCGCGAATCGCTGCTCCCGGCTCGAACGGCTGCCCCAGCAGGACGTCGCCGCGGTGGATATTGTCCACCACTTCGAACAGCATGGCCGGCCAATCCGCCACCGGCTTGCGCGAGCGAATCAGTTCCGCAATCAAATCCAGCCGGTTGTGGTCCAGTTTGGTCAGTGGCCAGCCGTTGATCAGCGCTGCCGGTCCCTGGTCGCACATTCCCGTGCAGGAAGTACTGCCTATGCTGACAAGGCCATCCTCCGACACCTTGCCCGGCTCGACCCAGAGCTTGTTGCACAAATACTGCATCAGCTCATCCTTGCCGAGCATCTGGTCAGTGATGTTGCCGGAGAAAAGAAGCCGGTATTCTCCGACCGAATGCGTAGAAAGGAATGAATAGAAACCGACCACGCCTTCCACGTTGACCCGTGGCACGCCAAAATGTGCGGCGATAAGATCGATGGCCTCGGAGGGAATAAAATGGCAGACATCCTGAACTTCGAGCAAAACCTGCAGAAGACGAGATGCATCGCCCCCATGCCGTTCAAGAATCGGCGTCAAGATTCGGGAAATGTCAGGGAACTCGAACTGCTGCATGGGGACGATCCTCCTGCTTGTAACTAATCGCGGCCGGAATGCCAGATCGAAAGTATCAGCCAGAGGCTGTTGAAGAACGCCACCATGAAGCCGATCAGGCCGAACAACGGTAAGCCGAACAGGGTAGGCCCGCCTTGCACCGTCATCACGATCGAAGAGCCGATCACCAGCGAGGCAGTCAGAATGCCCAGGGTCAACCGATTGACACTCGAATCCAGCTGGTGGGAAAAACGTTCCAGACGCTTAAGGTCAAGGTCGATCTTGAACTTTCCGCGCCGCGCTTCCTTGATCAGGTGAGCCACCTCGCGCGGCAGCGTGGAGAGGATGGAAAAAATGTCATGAAGGTTGCGCTTTCCACGTTTGAATAGTGCATCCGGCATATAGCGCGCGGCGATCACCCGCCGTACGAATGGATCGAGGTGCGCCACCATATCGAAATCCGGGTCGAGCTGACGGCCCAGACCTTCCAGGGTAATCAGCGCCTTGAATAGCATGGCTAGGTCAGCAGGCATCACCAGAAAGTGGTCGCGCATGATCACGGTCAGGTCGCCCAGCAGTTTGCCGAGGCGCAGATCCTTGAGCGGCACGTTGGCATAATTGAAGACGAATTCGTTGACGTCCGCCGCCAGCTTAGACTCATCCACCGCCGCATCGCCAGTCCATTCCAATAATACGTCGAGCATCCCTTCATCGTCCTTGCCCGCCAGGGCGGCGAGCAGGTCGACAATCTGGTTGCGGCGCCCATCCATCAATCGGCCCACCATGCCAAAATCGATCATGGCAATGCGGTTGCCGGGCAGGTAGAACACGTTGCCGGGATGCGGATCGGCATGATAAAAGCCATCGACCATGATCATCTTGAGCACCGCATCGGCCCCATGTGCAGCGAGCACTTTGCGATCCAGCCCTGCAGCTTCGACAGCCGCCAAATTGTTGCCGGGGATGCCGTCCACCCACTGCTGCACGTTCATGACATCGCTAGTCCACTCCCAGTACACCCTGGGGATCACGACAGTATCGGAGCCGGCAAAATTCTCGGCAAATCGGTCGATGTTGCGCGCCTCGGCCACAAAATCGAGTTCACGCCGTAGCGAGCGGGCGAATTGCATGACAATCTGGATCGGCTGATAGCGGCGCATTTCCGGCATCTCGAACTCGATCAGGCGTGCGAGGTGCATCAGGATGCGCAGATCGGCCTCGATCTTGGTGCGAATGCCGGGACGGCGAATTTTCAGGACCACTGGAGTGCCATCCTGAAGCTTGGCATGGTGCACCTGAGCGATGGAGGCGGCAGCAACCGACTCGGTCTGCAACTCCTGGAAAATTTCGTGTGGGGAGCAACCCAGTGCAGCTTCAAGCTGCGGCATCAGGCTTTCGAAAGGGACCGGAGGTACGCCGCTTTGAAGCTTTTCAAACTCGGCGATCCAGTTGGGTGGAAACACATCCACCCGGGTCGCCATCACCTGCCCGAGCTTGACGAACGTCGGACCCAGATCCTCAAGCACACGCCGCACCCTCACCGGCGTATCGAGGTGCATGGCATCGCCTTGTTCCTTCCAGTGGAGAATACGCCCCGCCCGTTCGAGCAGGGTGGCGATTCCCAGCTTGCGAACGAGATCAGCCATGCCATAGCGAATCAGGGTAGTGGTAATTTCATGCAGGCGCGGCAGGTCACGCACGACGTTGATGGTTTCCCAGATCATTGTCTGTTTTTATTATCCTAGAAAAAGCATTGAACCGCAGAGTACGCGGAGGAATTCAAAAGCACTTGTCCGCGGGTGATTTGGCGAGGGTACGCATCCTCCAGCGCACACCCAAACAGAGTTCCTGTGCAAGCCGATAAACTCTTGCCTTTCCTCTGTGTCATCCGTGTCCTCTGCGGTAAATTGCTGCTTTTATTTTTAATCGACCTTTTTCAGTTTTTCGGCCTTTTCATGCAGCGCGTCCGCCATGCCGGCGAGAATGCCGCTTGCCAGCGATGCCAGGCGCGCACTCATCTCGCGTGCCGCATCTTTGCCAGCCGCTTTGCCTTCATGCAGCGTGGCAGAAACCTTGTTGTTAAGGGTGCCCACCGTTTCGGCGACCTTGGCTCCCGTGTCCGTGCCGGCGCGTCGGGCATGACCAATCAAATCCTTCATTTCCTGCTTGATTTTGCCTGCCGCAGAATCGGCTACTACGCTGACGGTGTCGAGAAATTCCTCCTCCAGTCGCTTGAGGTTGACCAGCGCCCAGTTCAGGTCGGTTTGGGAAAAATCCTTGGCCTGCGAAGTCAGCTGCTCCAGCGCCAAGCGCGTCGCCTCGGCCGCCTTGGTCAACGCCTCGTCCAGGCCGGCAATTCCTTCCGACAGCGCAGCTTTCACTTCGCCCGCATGCTTCGCCGCACCCATACTGATACCCTCGCTCACTGCGGTGATCACCGGTTTGATCTCATCGTAGTCGAGCCTGCGTGTTCTCAGCGCCTGCAGCGTCAAATCTCGAACCCTGGCACGAACATCCACGCCCCCCTCAACCGACGAGCTGACCGCTTGTTTGATTTCTTCGGAGGAAAGTAGTTTCGGGCTGTTGTCATTCATGACGATCTCCTTCTCGTTATTCGAATTGTCTTGCTCTAAAATCTAGCAGAAATTGCTTTATAATGCGTGGTTTTCGTTGCTATTCCATGCTATCAGGCCAACCCCTTCCCGCTCCAGGATCACGCAAGCGCTACGCCAGCCTTCAAGGCTCGAGCGATGCCCTAGCGCTGGCGCAACTGGCGATACAAAAACGGCCTCTGATCATCCTGACAGAAACGGCTGCGGATGCCCAGCGCCTGCACGATGAAATCCCTTATTTCGCGCCGGATCTTTCGGTTCACCTGCTGCCAGACTGGGAAACCCTGCCTTACGACCAGTTTTCCCCGCACCAGGACCTGATTTCGGAGCGTCTGGCCACACTTTACCAGATTTCGCAAAACGCCTGCGATGTCGCCATCATACCCGCCACCACTGCACTTTATCGCCTGCCGCCGCGCGAATTTCTGGCGGCGCATACTTTTTTCCTGAAGCAGGGCACCCAGCTCGATCTGGATGCCCTGCGCGGCCAATTGACGCTGGCTGGCTATACACACGTCACCCAGGTAATAAGCCCCGGCGAATACAGCGTGCGCGGCGGCATCGTCGACCTGTTCCCGATGGGCAGCCCGCTGCCTTACCGCATCGACCTCTTCGACAACGAGATCGAGAGCATACGGACCTTCGACGCAGACACCCAGCGCAGCATCTACCCGGTCAAGGATGTCCGCCTGCTGCCGGCGCGGGAGTTTCCGCTGGACAAAATCGGCCAGGACACTTTCCGCCGCAACTTCCGCGAAAAATTCGAGGGTGATCCTTCCAAGAGCCGCCTCTACAAGGATGTCAGCCAAGGCCTGGCGCCACACGGTATCGAATATTATTTGCCGCTGTTTTTCGAGAGCACCGCCACGCTGTTCGATTACCTGCCGCAGGATGCGCTGATCTGCCAGTACCACGGACTGGAAATAGCCGCACAGAATTTCTGGCGAGACACCCAGTCGCGCTACCAACTGCTGCGCGGCGACCGTAACCGGCCGCTGTTGCCGCCGCAGGAGCTGTTCTTGCCTGTGGAGGCGCTGTTCACCGCGCTCAAGCCCTACCCGCGCATCGAATTGAGCACCGATAATCAGGACACAGAACTCAGCACTCAGGGCTCATCACTACCGCTGCCCTCGGTTCAGGTGGACCGCCGCGCCGACAACCCGGTCAGCCGGTTGCAGCAATTCGTTGCCGATTTCGACGGCCGCATCCTGATCCTGGCAGAAAGCCTGGGGCGGCGCGAAACCATGCTGCAATACCTGATGGAGCATGGCCTCAAGCCGGTGCCCTGCGAAACCTATGCCGACTTCATGGGGAGTCAGGAAAAGTTCATGCTCGGCACGGGGCCTTTGAGCACCGGGTTTGTTCTTCCCGCCTCCCCGACTCACCTCTCGCTCGCTTTCATCACCGAAACCGAGCTGTATGCCACTCAGGTGCGCCAGACTCGGCGCCGCGACGCAGCGCGCAAGTCCACCATGGAAAACATGCTGCGCGACCTGTCCGAGGTCCGCATCAACGATCCGGTAGTGCACGAACAGCACGGCATCGGCCGCTACCTGGGGCTGGTCAGCCTGGATCTGGGCGAAGGCGAGACCGAGTTTCTGCTCCTCGAGTATGCCGGTGGCGACAAGCTTTACGTGCCGGTTTCACATCTCTACCTGATCGGCCGTTACAGCGGCGCATCGCCGGAATCCGCGCCGCTGCACAAGCTCGGCAGCGGCCAGTGGGAAAAGGCCAAGAAGAAGGCGCTCAAGCAGGCACGCGACACTGCCGCCGAACTGCTCAACCTTTACGCCCAGCGAGCCGCGCGCCAGGGGCATGTGTTCCAGATCAAGCCGCAGGATTACGAAGCGTTCTCCGCCAGTTTCGAGTTCGAGGAGACCCCGGACCAGGCCGCCGCGATCCAGGCCGTGATCGAGGACATGACCTCCGGCAAACCGATGGACCGGCTGGTCTGCGGCGACGTCGGCTTCGGCAAGACTGAGGTGGCTCTGCGCGCCGCTTTCGTTGCCGTAGCTGACGGCAAGCAGGTGGCGATCCTGGTACCCACCACCCTCCTCGCCGAGCAGCACTTCCAGAACTTTACCGACCGTTTTTCCGAGTGGCCGATCAAAATCGCCGAACTGTCACGCTTTCGCTCCGCCAAGGAACAGACCGAAGCGCTCAAGGGCATGGCGGAGGGCAAGATCGACATCGTTATCGGCACCCACAAGCTGATCCAGAAAGATATCAAGTTCAATAATCTGGGGCTGGTAATCGTCGACGAGGAACATCGCTTCGGCGTGCGCCAGAAGGAGCAGCTCAAAGCCCTGCGCGCCGAGGTCGACGTGCTGACTTTGACCGCCACGCCCATCCCTCGCACCCTGTCGATGTCGCTGGAAGGACTGCGCGACTTTTCCGTCATCGCCACCGCGCCGCAGCGACGCCTGTCCATCAAGACTTTCGTCAGCCCCGACAGCGACGGCATCATCCGCGAAGCGGTGCTACGCGAGCTCAAGCGCGGCGGGCAGATTTATTTCCTGCACAACGAGGTCGAAACCATCCTCAACGTGCAGGAAAAACTCACCCAGCTCCTGCCCGAAGCGCGCATCGCAGTGGCTCACGGCCAGCTGCGCGAGCGCGAGCTGGAACATGTGATGCGCGACTTCTACCAGCAGCGCTTCAACCTGCTACTGTGCACCACCATCATTGAAACCGGCATCGATATTCCCACCGCCAACACCATCATCATCCACCGCGCCGACAAGTTCGGCCTCGCCCAGCTGCACCAGTTGCGCGGGCGCGTCGGCCGTTCCCACCATCAGGCCTACGCCTACCTGCTCACCCCTCCCGGTGAGGATGGCATCACGCCGCAGGCGAGAAAGCGCCTGGACGCGATCCAGTCCCTGGAAGACCTGGGCGCTGGCTTTTATCTTTCCATGCACGACCTGGAAATCCGCGGCGCGGGAGAAGTTCTCGGAGAATCACAGAGCGGAGATATGCAGGAGATCGGCTTCAATCTCTACGCCGACATGCTCAACCGGGCGGTAAAAGCGCTCAAGGCAGGCAATGAGCCCGACATTGCCGAGCCGCTCGGCATCACCACCGAAATCAACCTGCACAGCCCGGCATTGCTGCCCAACGACTATTGCGGCGATGTCAACGAGCGCCTGACCCTGTACAAGCGCCTGGCAAACTGCGCCACCCTGGATGAACTGGATCAGCTCCACGAAGAACTGATCGATCGTTTCGGCCTGCTGCCGTCGCAGGCCAGCGCCTTGCTCGACACGCACCGCCTGCGCATCCTCGCCAAACCGCTCGGCATCGCCAAAATCGATGCGAGCAGCAGCGGCATCCTGCTGCAATTCATCCCCAATCCGCCGATCGACCCGGTTAAAATCATTCAGATGATCCAGAGCAAGCCCGGCTGCAAGCTGGCTGGACCTGACCGGCTTAAAGTCAGCCGCGAGATGCCGGAAGTGAAAAACAGGGTGGAAGAGGTTGTGCGGTTGCTGAAGGAGCTGGGGTAATCTGTAGAAATTCAGACTAGGTCTTGCCTGCTGCGCAGGATCAAGTCTGAATCTGTAAAGGCTGCCTCGTGCCAGCTCCTGCCGTTCGCCATTCACCAGCCAGTGGCGGCAAGATACAAATTGCGGCCGTTGAGATACGGTTACAGTAATAACCCTCCTATCAACAATAGGGGAATCCCCGATTGAAAATGATCAGAATGGGCGTAAGGTCGAATTCATAACTTTTTTCGGAGAAATTATAAATTGCCACCGATAAAGACCCACACCTTTCATACGACATATCCAGTAGAAATAAATACCCCAGTATTCTCGCTGATGGCGTTGTGTACGACAGAATCAACATTATTCATGAGTTCTTCTGAGTATTGGGTTACACAAATGAAATAGCGGTAACTAAAATGCTGCCCGATGAATTCATCTGGAACACACGTTCTGGTGACGGTGCCGCAAAAACTATCAATGCCTTCAGTCAAAAATCACAGAGTATTTATTTAATCACTCTGAAAAGTTCAGAAAAGAGTATGGCACTGAAAATGCAATATTCTGGGAATGATGCATGCTTGACAAGATAGATGGCAGCGATATTTGCGTTGATTGTTCAATGCACCCCTCCAATTGTATTAATGAGAAAATAATTGATGCCTTATTGCCCTAGCTCGTCCAATGGCCTTGCTGATCACGCTGATCGGCTTGAGTATCGACAAGACACGGATCAAGGAAGATTCAAAATGATCACACCAAATATCCCTGAGAGAAAGGGAGTTGATTTTACGCAGGAAGCATTGGCGACACTTTTCCAACAACTGACGGAGCGCATCCGGGAAGTCTTCTGGATCGTTTCCCCAGATTGGCAAGAGGTCATCTATATCAGTCCAGGTTACGAGAAAATCTGGGGTCGGTCTTGCGAGAGCCTCTATGCCAGACCACTGTATTGGCAGGATTCCGTCGTTGATGCAGACCGCGAACAAGTCATTGCTGCGATGATGAGCATAAAAAGCACCGGAGACCTGTCTGATGTCGCCTTCCCGGAGTATCGAATACGCCGACCTGATGGCTCTGAACGGTGGATATGCGCGCGCACCTTTCCCCTCTTTGATGCAGAAGGGAATTTTCATCGAATCGCCGGAATTGCTGAAGACATCACCGAGTGCGAACAAGCCGAGGCAGGGCTAAGGGAGAGCGAAGATTTCGTAAAGGCAATTGCCGACCATATTCCCGCCCTACTGGGGTACTGGACCCCGGAGCTTCGTTACACCTTTGCGAGCAAAGAATACACTAAATTATTTGGCCACACAGAGGAGGAAATGCAGGGTATCCGGATACAGGATCTGGTGGGTGATGAACTGTTTAAGGAACGCGAACCCTACATTCGCGCTGCATTGCGTGGCGAACCCAATTCGTTTGAAGGCAAACTGCCCAAGCCCGATAGTGAAACCCTGCACGTTTTGGCCCAATACATACCGCACAAAGTAAATGGCCAAGTGCAGGGTGTTTTTGGGTTGGTCACTGACATTACGGCGATCAAGCGGAGCCAAGAACAGCTTCGGGTTAGCGATGCGGCCCTGAAAGCGGTCTCTCAAGGCGTAGTCATCAGGGATCCAGGCCAGTGCATCCTCTCGGCGAATGATGCCTTTTCCTCGATCACTGGCTACAGTCCGACAGAAATCATTGGCAGTGATTACTGCTTATTGGTAGGGCCGCTTACAGATCCACAGCAGGCCGATCGGATACGCATGGCTTTTAAGAATGGCACGGAATTCTCCGGCGACATTCTCCACTATCGCAAAGACGGCAGCGCATTCTGGAATGAGCTGACGATCTCTCCTGTGCGCAACGAGCAAGGGCATTTGACCCACTTTGTCGGCATCACTCGCGACATCACCGAACGCAAACACACAGAAGCAGCGCTCAGCATTGCCGCTGCGGCTTTTGAATCGCAGGAAGGCATGATGATCACTGATGCCAACAGTGTGATTCTACAGGTCAACCGCGCCTTCACCGAAATCTCGGGCTACACAACAGAGGAAGTTGTGGGCCAGACCCCGCGCCTGTTCAAATCAGGTCGTCACAATGCGGACTTTTATGCCGAAATGTGGGACTGCATCAAGTGCACGGGGGGTTGGCAGGGTGAAATCTGGGACCGGCGAAAGAATGGTGAAATCTATCCGAAATGGCTGACCATCACGGCAGTGAAATCGGATGACGGAACCATTACCCACTACGTCGGTGCGCACACCGACATCTCCACTCGCAAGGCGAAGGAAGACGTGATCAAGAACATGGCTTTCTATGATCCGTTGACCCAATTGCCGAACCGGCATCTGCTTAACGACCGCTTGAGTCAGGCCATGGCAGCCAGTAAGCGCAGTGGTTACTATAGTGCACTGATGTTTCTTGATTTGGATAATTTCAAGCCCCTCAATGATACGCATGGGCATATAGCCGGCGACTTGCTGTTGATTGAAGCTGCGGATCGCCTGAATAAATGTGTGCGCGAGATGGACACAGTGGCGCGCTTTGGTGGTGATGAGTTTGTCGTGATGCTCAATGGACTGGATACGGATGAAGCCGAATCGACTTCCCAAGCTGAGATAGTTGCGGAAAAAATCCGTATTGCGTTATCCGAACCCTATTGGTTGACCATCAAGCACGAGGGAGGAATTGATTCCACCATGAAATATCATTGCACGGCGAGCATCGGCGTGTCCTTGTTTTTCAACTATGAAGCCAGCCAGGGCGACATTCTCAAGAGAGCTGATATGGCAATGTATCAAGCCAAAAAGTCAGGGAGAAATTTGATTCGGTTTCATGACTCGAAAGCTTGAGCGACTGTATAGAGGGCGGAATCGGACGGTCGAGGCCGTGGTGCTGAATGTATCTATGAGAGTCGACAGCGGAAGGTTAAGACAATATAATCAACACTTCCCAGTGCCCGGATTTATCCGAACCGGCGAGCCAGTACCATCTGCTCCCTAGGGCTTGGCCGACTCCACCTGGGGCGAGGCTTTCTTCTCCACCTCAGGCTGTGCACGTGCCGCCGGCTTAGATTCTTCCAGCACCTGAAAAAAAATCTCATCGCGCTTGATCATGCCCAGTTCGCTGCGGGCGCGCTCCTCGATGGCGTCGTAACCCTGCTTGAGGTCGCGCACTTCAGCATCGAGAGAGGCATTGCGCGCTCTCAGTTTCAGGTTGACTTCCTTCTGTTGCGTGGATTCGCGGTCGACCTCCCATACCCGCAGCCAACTACCCTTCCCCAACCACAAGGGATATTGAAGCGCGGCAATCAGCACGACGAAGATCAGGGTCAGCCAGCGCATCTCGCGACAGTTTTTAACTTAGTTGGTAAAAAGCCTCTCGACCCGCGTAGCTCGCTGCGTCACCCAGTTCTTCCTCGATCCGCAGCAGTTGGTTGTACTTGGCGATACGTTCGGAGCGGCTGATCGAGCCAGTTTTGATCTGCATGGCATTGGTAGCCACGGCGATATCAGCGATGGTGGTGTCTTCGGTTTCGCCGGAGCGATGCGAGATCACGGTGGTGTAACCGGCGTGTTTGGCCATTTCGATGGCGGCGAAGGTTTCGGTCAGCGTGCCGATCTGGTTGACCTTGATCAGGACGGAATTGGCAACGTGCTTCTGGATGCCTTCGCGCAGGATTTTGGTGTTGGTGACGAACAAGTCGTCTCCCACCAGCTGAATCGATTTGCCCATGCGCTCGGTCAGCATGCCCCAACCTTCCCAGTCATTCTCGGCCATGCCGTCCTCGACGCTGAGGATCGGATACTTGTCGGTCCAGGCAGCAAGATAATCGGTAAACTGGGCTGCACTCAGTTCCAGGTTGTCGGCCTTGAGGATGTATTTTCCGTCCCTGTAGAATTCCGTACTGGCGCAATCCAGACCGATCACCACATCCGAGCCCGGCAGGTAGCCCGCCTTTTCGATGGCTTCCATGATGAATTGCAGTGCTTCCTCGTTGGAGGAGAGGCGTGGTGCGAAGCCGCCTTCGTCGCCCACGGTAGTGGCCAGGCCGCGCTTGCCCAGGATGCTTTTCAGGGTGTGGAAGATTTCGGCGCCGCAACGCAGCGCTTCACGGAAACTGGTGCTACCCACCGGGATGATCATGAATTCCTGGATGTCAGAGCTGTTGCTGGCGTGCGCGCCGCCGTTGATGATGTTGATCATCGGCACGGGCAGCCTCTTCGGACCTGCACCGCCCAGGTAACGGTAAAGCGGCAAACCGGATTCCTCGGCGGCGGCCTTGGCTACAGCCAGCGACACGGATAGCAACGCATTGGCACCCAGACGACCTTTGTTTTCGGTGCCGTCGAGTTCGATCAGAGTTCGGTCGATAAACGTCTGTTCTTCGGCATCCAGACCGATGATCGCTTCGCAGATTTCGGTGTTCACATTTTCAACGGCTTTCAGCACGCCCTTGCCAAAATAGCGCTGCTTGTCGCCATCACGCAACTCAACCGCTTCCTTGCTCCCCGTGGACGCGCCGGAGGGTACGGCAGCCCGCCCGATGATGCCGGACTCGAGCAATACGTCGGTTTCTATGGTCGGGTTGCCACGGGAATCCAGAATTTCTCTAGCGATTACATCTACAATTGCACTCATTATCTTTTCCTTAACATTTATTTAGATCACAACTTAATTTAATGACTTACACACTGGCCACCGACAGTGGGTTTCAGCATTCCTGTTCGGCGAATCCTTGTTTCTTTACCAGCGCATCCAGTTGCTTCAGGGTTTCCAGTAAGCCGCGAATTTTGTCCAGCGGCCAGGCGTTAGGTCCGTCGGACAAGGCTTGCTCGGGATTGGGATGGGTTTCCATGAATAGGCCGGAAATTCCGCTGGCAACCGCTGCCCTGGCCAGCACCGGCACAAATTCGCGCTGCCCGCCGCTTTTATCACCCTGCCCACCGGGAAGTTGCACCGAATGGGTCGCATCAAACACGACCGGACAGCCTGTTTCACGCATGACCATCAGGGATCGCATGTCGGAAACCAGATTATTGTAGCCGAACGACACGCCACGCTCGCAAACCATGATGTTTTCTTGGCCGCTCGCCTCCCGGGCTTTGTCGACAACGTTTTTCATGTCCCAAGGGGCAAGGAACTGCCCTTTTTTGATGTTGACCGGCTTGCCCGCGCTTGCCGCTGCGTGGATGAAATCGGTCTGGCGGCACAGGAAAGCGGGGGTTTGCAGTACGTCCACCACCGCCGCAACTGGCGCGATTTCCTCGATGGCATGCACGTCGGTCAGGACAGGCACTTTGATCTGACATTTAACCTCATCCAGAATCTTAAGTCCATCATCCATCCCTTTGCCACGAAATGATTTTGATGAGCTTCTGTTGGCCTTGTCATAGGACGATTTATAGATGAAATTGATCCCCAGGCCAGCGCAAATCTCCTTCAGCGCTCCGGCGGTATCCAGCGCCATCTGCCTAGATTCGATCACGCAGGGGCCGGCGATCAGGAACAGGGGCTGGTCCAGACCGACTTCAAAACCACATAACTTCATTTTACTTCCTTCTGTGTGCCGCTCAGGGCATTCAGTTCATGCTGCCGTACCGCCGCTTCCACGTAGGACTTGAACAGCGGATGACCATCTCGCGGCGTGGAAGTGAATTCAGGATGGAACTGGCAGGCGACGAACCAGGGATGGTCGGGCAGTTCGATCATTTCGCACAGGTCTTCTCCGCCAATCGACCGGCCGCTGACCCGCATGCCTGCCTGCTCCAACTTGGGCAGCAAGCTGTTGTTAACCTCATAGCGATGGCGATGCCTCTCGATAATCCGTTCGGCGCCATAAATTTTTCGCGCCAGGGAATCAGGCTGAAGCTGACATTCCTGGCCACCCAGACGCATGGTTCCTCCCAGATCGGAATTGGCATCGCGCATTTCGATATTGCCGTCGCGTGCGCGCCATTCGCTGATCAGCGCAACTATCGGGAACGGGGTATCTGGCTCGAACTCGGTGCTGTGCGCGCCAACCATGCCGGCCTTGTCACGGGCGTATTCGATCACCGCCAACTGCATGCCGAGGCATATGCCCAGGTAAGGCACACGCTTTTCTCTGGCATAGCGGATCGCCGTAATCTTGCCTTCCACGCCGCGCTTGCCGAAGCCGCCTGGAACCAGGATGGCGTCCATGCCTTCCAGTGCCCCGGTGCCGTCGGTTTCCAGCGACTCGGAATCAATGTAATGAATCTTGATCTTGCTCAGGGTGTGTATGCCAGCGTGGATCAGCGATTCCGACAGGGACTTGTAGGACTCAGTCAGATCCACGTACTTGCCGACCAGGGCGATGTTCACGCTGTGTTGCGGGTGTTCCAGGGCAAACACCAGGCTTTCCCATTTGCTCAGGTTTGCCGGCGGCGGGGTCAATTCAAGCTTCTTGCAGACAATCTCGTCCAGTCCCTGCTGATGGAGCAGACCGGGAATTTTATAGATGCTATCCGCATCTACAGCGGAAATAACCGCCTTTTCTTCAACATTAGTAAACAGGGCGATCTTGCGCCGTTCATCGTCCGGCAGTTGCCTGTCGGCACGGCACAGCAGCACGTCGGGCTGGATACCGATTGAGCGTAGCTCCTTCACCGAATGCTGGGTCGGCTTGGTCTTGATTTCCCCTGCCGAGGCGATGTATGGCACCAGCGTGAGGTGAACGTAGCAGGTGTTGTTCCGCCCCAGTTGTACGCCCATCTGACGGATGGCTTCGAGGAAGGGCAGAGACTCGATGTCGCCAACCGTGCCGCCGATTTCGATAATTGCGACTTCCGCATCACCCGCCCCGAGACGGACGAAATTCTTGATTTCGTCGGTGATATGAGGAATCACCTGCACCGTCCCGCCCAGATAATCGCCGCGACGCTCTTTCTTGATCACGCTTTCATAAATCTGGCCGGTAGTGAAGTTGTTGCTCTTCCTCATCTTCGCCTGGGAGAAGCGCTCGTAGTGACCCAGATCGAGATCGGTTTCGGCACCGTCCTCGGTGACGAATACCTCGCCGTGCTGAAACGGACTCATGGTGCCCGGATCGACGTTGATATAGGGGTCAAGCTTGAGTAGGGTAACCTTGATGCCGCGGGTTTCGAGAATCGCGGCAAGAGAGGCGGCTGCGATGCCTTTTCCAAGTGAGGAAACGACCCCGCCTGTGATGAAAACGAATTTGGTCATTTGGGAGCAGAATTGAGCACAAGACGGGTTCAAATTGTAGCCTAAAACGGGCTTCACTTAAAGCTAAACATCAGTTAAACAAGTTTCACAAAACGATTTGCAAACTTCAGGGGGTGTGGCATAATAAGAACAATTCTCATTAAACCAAGTCTAAAAAGCATGACTACCGTTAATCTGGAAACTCTCAAAGTCGGCGAATTTGCCACTATCGCGGCAGTGCACACTGATCGCGCGCTTTCTTATCGTCTTGCGGCACTGGGCTTCCGCATCGGAAAACGTATCGAAGTCATCCGCCATGGTCGTTTTTCCGGCCCACTGCACGTCCGCATCGGCGCTACCGACATCATGCTGCGCAAAAAAAGAAGCGCAGAAAATAGAGGTTCAAACGCTAGTCTGATGAAACGCGTCGCCTTGGTGGGCATGCCAAACACCGGCAAATCCACGTTCTTCAACCGTGCCACAGGCGCTTCGGCCCGGGTCGGCAACTGGCCGGGTATCACTGTCGATCTGCTCGGCGCCAAGTTGCTGCTCGCCGGCGAGATGGTCGAGCTGGTTG
Organism: Sulfuricella denitrificans skB26; assembly: GCF_000297055.2. NCBI lineage: Bacteria > Pseudomonadati > Pseudomonadota > Betaproteobacteria > Nitrosomonadales > Sulfuricellaceae > Sulfuricella > Sulfuricella denitrificans. The sequence continues at coordinate 1,629,115 of NC_022357.1, forward strand.
ACCTGCCCGGCATCTACGACTTGCACGGCTTCTCCGACGACGAACAGGTAGTTCGCCATTTCCTGGAAAACAATCCAGTCGATCTGGTCGTCATCATCCTCAACGCCACTCAGATCGAGCGCCAGCTCAGTCTTGCCCTGCAACTCAAGCAGTTGTGCCTACCTGCCGTGTTGCTGCTGAACATGGTCGACGAAGCCAAAAAATTTGGCATCACCATCGATGCCAAAAAAATGTCGAGCTCACTGGACATGCCAGTTGTCATGCTTAGTGCCAAATATGGCAACGGCTATCAGGACGCGCACCAGATCATTACCCAGGCCATTCAAAACAGTGCGCCGATCCCGCCCGAAAAACTGCAACTCCTGCTGGCGGCTGATGACCAGATCGAAACTGACATGGAGACCGTGCTCAAGCAAACCGTCCAGGTGCCGGTTCAGATGTCGGATAATCTGACCACCCAGCTTGATCGCCTCATGCTTCACCCCTGGCTCGGGTTGCCGCTCTTCTTTTTGATCATGTATCTGCTGTTCCAGGCCATCTTCCTGCTCGGAAAACCTTTGCAGGATGGCGTCGCGTGGCTGCTAGAAGCTTTCAAACAGGGTGCGCTGGAGCCTTTGCTGGCGGGGTTGCCAGCGGCACTGCATGGCCTGCTGATTGAGGGCATCTACAATGGCGTGGGCACCGTCGCCACTTTCGTCCCCATTATCGTTCTGTTCTTCCTGTTCATGGCGCTGGTTGAGGATAGCGGCTACCTGTCGCGCGCCGCGTTCCTGATGGACGCGCTGATGGCCAAGCTGGGACTGGATGGGCGCAGCTTCGTCATGATGCTGCTCGGTTTCGGCTGCAACGTTCCCGCGCTGATGGGCACACGGGTCATGCGCTCGCGCAGCCTGCGCCTGCTGACCATGCTGGTAATCCCGTTTTCGCTGTGTTCGGCGCGGCTACAGGTCTTCGTTTTCATCACTGCGGCGATTTTTTCGCCCAAGGCAGCGCCGCTGGTGCTTTTCAGCTTGTACCTGTTCAGTTTCGCCGCTGCCTTCATCACCGCGCTGCTGTTCAAAAATCGTTTCCAGAACAACGAGCCGTTCATCCTCGAATTGCCGCCCTACCGCTTCCCTACCCTCCGCCAGATGGTTCTGCGCGGCTGGCACGAAGTCCGCCATTTCCTTAATCGCGCCAGCAAGTTCATCATCGCCGGCGTGGTGCTGGTATGGCTGCTGACGCATTTTCCCCAGAATGTGGCACCGGGCAGCCTCGACACTTGGGCCGGGATGATCGGCCAGTTCATGGAACCGGTACTCGCGCCCATCGGCATCGACCAGCATCTTGCTATCGCCCTGATTTTCGGTTTTGTCGCCAAGGAAATCGTTGTCGGCTCGCTGGCGGTGATCTACGGCCTCGAAGGTTCGGCGCTGACTGGCATGATGGCGCAGCAACTGGATTGGGTGCAGGCATACAGCTTCATGCTGTTCACCCTGATTTATACGCCCTGCCTGTCCACCATCGCCACGATCCGCAGCGAATCGAAGAGCATGCCCTACACCTTGTTCGCCGTTGGCTTTCCCCTGGGGCTGGCATGGCTGTTGAGTTTCGCCTTTTACCAGACCGCCAGGGCATTGGGTTATTAACCGATCTGGCGAACCCGCTCAAAAAAACAGATAGCCGCCGCGGCTGCGGCATTCAACGACTCGGCCGCCCCCGGCATGGGGATCATGACCCTGCTGTCGGCAGCTTCGAGCAAGCTTTCCGAAACCCCCGCCCCTTCATTGCCGATAACAAATGCCGTCTGGCCGCTCAAATCAAGGCTAAACAGTGTCTTTTCAGTGCCTAAGGTCGTTGCAACTACTTGCCCCTGAAAATTTCGCGCAACGGCCACCAAATCACTGCTTTCATGAATAGACAAATGAAAATGAGCACCCATGCCGGCTCTGAGTACCTTGGGAGACCAGGCATCGACACACCCCGTCGACAAATAAATCTGCCCGATTCCGGCAGCAGCAGCGGATCGCAGGATAGAACCCAGATTGCCGGGATCCTGAATATCTTCAAGCAGCACACAGCAATTGACCTTCCCATCGACTGGCTGCGGAATCCGGATCAACGCAACTATCCCTGTCGGCGTGTCCACGGTCGAGATTTCCCGAAACAATTCATCGCTCAGGACGATCAAATTTTCCGGCGGCTGATTATGGATAAAATCCCGTATTTCCGGATGATCCTGTGCTGAGACAGAAACCAGGATCGCCTCGGGCACTCCGCCCGCCTGATGATAGGCGGTGACCAGATGGATGCCATCCAGCAGGGTTTTGCCTGCTTTCTTGCGCTCTTTCGACGAAGCGGCAAGTTTTCTGGCGCTTTTAAGCAATGGATTTTCTCTTGAAGTGATCGTTTTCATGGTGGTTTTGTAGCCGGCCCGCTCCTGCTATAGTTCGCTCATCAATCTATGAAAATCGTCATCGTAACACCAGCCGCCAGCCGCGTCAGGAATGGCAACCGCAACACGGCACAGCGCTGGGCCACCTTCTTGCGTCAACTGGGGCATCGCGTCTGCGTGCAGGTCGAGTGGGATGGCAGCGGCGTTGACCTGATGCTGGCACTGCATGCACGACGCAGCCATGCTTCGATCAAGCGTTTTGCCGAATGCTGGCCGGAATTGCCGCTAATCGTGGCCCTGACCGGCACCGACTTGTATCGCGACATCAGGAACGACTGCAGTGCGCAGGAGTCCATGCAACTGGCCACGCACCTGGTTGTGCTGCAGGAAATGGGGCTCAACGAGCTTGCCCCGGCATTGCGGGAAAAAACCCACGTCATTTATCAATCCGCTCGCCCTGTCAAATCGGTGCAGCCGTTCAAAAGATGCTTCGAAGCCTGTGTCATCGGCAACTTGCGCGAAGAAAAAGACCCTTTCCGCAGTGCGCTCGCAGCCGCCCTATTGCCGGAGAATTCTGAAGTTCATATTACCCATATGGGACGCGCCCTGAATGACGACATGGCGCGGCAGGCGCAGGTCCTGATGGAGAAAAATCCGCGTTACCACTGGTTGGGTGAACTGCCCCATTGGAAGGTAAGAAACAGGCTGGCCCGCTGCCGGCTGATGGTGATCACCTCCATCATGGAAGGCGGTGCAAATGTTGTATCAGAGGCGCTGGCGGTCGGTGTGCCGGTAATCGCCTCGGACATATCAGGCAATATCGGCATGCTCGGTGCCGACTATGCCGGCTTTTACCCTTGCGGAAATGAACGAGCCTTGGCCAGCCTGTTACTGCATGCGGAAACATCGCCGAAATTTTATGACCTGCTCAAGGCTCAGTGCGCCAAGCGAAAACCTCTGGTTGAACCCGGTCAAGAACTTGCCGGACTGGAACAGCTTATCGCGACCGCATCGGCTACTTCTTCTTTGCCAGATGGGCCAATCCCTGCGCCGCGCGCAGGCAAAGCTGCTTGAATTCCAGGTAACGTTTCTCGTCGAGCGCACCCCCATCATGCTTACTGTCGGCGTAGAACAGACCGACCGACTTGCCATGCAAAAAAACCGACATGGCGAAAAATTCGCCATGTCCAAGCAACTGCCTGATCCCGAATGGGATCATCGGCTCCAACGTCTTTCGATTGCTTTCGCTAAGCCAAATGCCCTGTGCCTTCTCCATTAACCGACTAAATAGATGCCGGGTCGTCATGTCGATCTGAAATTGACGCAATGGTGAATCCGGCTCTGCCCCAACCACGTACTTGGCTTTCAAGGCACTGCGATCCGCCGACATCAGGGCGAACACCACGCGGTTCAACCCGATTCCTTCGTGCATTCCTTTCAACACCAGCGCCATCATGTCGTGCAGATCCAGTGTACCATCCAGATGCGCCGCAATCTCGGCCATGATTTGGCTCAGCACATCAGGGTGCGGCGTCAGACTGACTTCAGGCACCTCGATGGGCTGTGGTGATGCTTCTGTGTCGCCCGGTTCCTCCGGCCAATCTCCTGGCAGCATGGGCAGCAATGCTGCAGCCGGTGGCACGCCGTACCAGTTCCAGTGGCGAGCTTCCACTACGGCATTGCGATACACCATGTGCACTACTTCATCTAGGTGCATGTGGAGCATCCCTGCGATCACTTCGTAATCGGCAAGCAAAGCAGGGCCATGCCAGCCGGTTTCGGCAAGCCGCGCGACCGACGCTGCCAAGGTCACCCCTAGAACACGCGGCTGGACGCTATTTTCGCTGTGCATGAATAACTGCATCAGTTCCGGCAGGCGCCACACTTCCGCAAGCGCAAATTGCAGTTCACGCGAATCGAACCCGAGGATTTCTTTCTGCGCCTGGGCCAGGCCGATTTTATTTCGCCGCACCAGCCTGCGAATTTGCAGTGCCTGCTCCGGTGCATAAGCCCAGAGCAGAATTTCTCCCATATCGTAGAGCAGTGCGCCAATATACACTTCCTCAGATTTCATGTCGGCTCGAAAATTTGCCCAGTCGCGCGCCTGCCATGCGGCATGGTGAGCCCGGCTCATGGCCTGCATCAATCCTGGCAATGCGCCGTCCAATGTCTTCAGGTCCTCCTCGACGGCCTTTAGATTGGAGAGCCGATTGAAAAAAGGGCCGACCCCCAGCATCATCACGGCATGTTCCACCGTCGTGATTTCATTGCTGAGGCGGCTACGTGACATGCCATTGACCAGGCGCAACACTTTCAAAGTCATCAGCGGATCGCGTAGCACCACTTCCGCAATTTCTCCGGCAGTAACCTTCTCCGCCCTTCCGGCAAGTTTGCTTATCTCCCTGACGCTGCGCTGCAGCACGGGCATCTCCCAGGATTTCAGCTCTTCAACCCATTCGTTCAGAGTTTTCATGTTCATGCTCCAGCATCCATTTCTTGCCTTGCCGGAACCCGGTAAACGTAAAGCCTGGAATGATGGAAGTCATCCAGTTCAACAACCTTTTCCGGTTCGACGCCGGGAACAGAGAATGTATTGCTGATAAAGCGGCTGCCGGATGGCATTTCCTCGCATACCTTGCGCCAGAGTCGAGCCATCGGCACTGGGGAGAGATAGGCGTAAACCACATCCTGACCGGCCAGGCTGTACTGCCAGAAATCACCCCATAGTAGAGAATAATTGCCTCTGGTCGCTATTTTTCTGGTCCAACCCAAGGCAAACGGCAAGGGGGCAATTTCCATCCCGGAGAACTTTCCGTTTGGATGCTGTGCATCGAGATAGCTCAGCATTCCACCCAGGCCGGCTCCCAAATCCAGAAAACGGGCGCCCTCTTTGCCGGGCAGCAAGCCTGCAACTGCCGCCCAAGCCTTGCGGCTGGACAGGTAAAGCGGGATCTGGCTACGGAACACGCTCCAGTAGATAAGGAACAACAGAACAAAGGCTGCCAGGAACCACGACGGTGCAACGTCGAACGACAGGGCCGACACCAGCGCCGGCGAAAACAGCAGATTGATAGGCAGCCACCATGACGCCAGACCGAGGCGAGAGCCGAGAAATGCGGCAATGCTACCCTGAATCAATGCGGCGACAATGAGCGGGATTTCAAGCTCGAATGAGGCGAGCACGGGCGCCACCAGCATCAGGGAAATCAGTGTTGCGACAACCTGTGAAAACAACGCAACCAGGGAAGGAGAAAAGGAATGGTGCCGATCCGATACAGCACACTGCTTTCGCCCTCGCAAGAAGGCGTGCTTGCTGAAAAAAGTGAAATTACTGATTCTTACCTTCGGCTGCACTGGTTTTTTCTTTCGGCGCCACCTGTTGCAGAGCGGGTGTAACCTGTTCCTGGCTTTTCACCTCAAGCGGCTTTCCGCCGCTACTGATGGCATCTTCCGTGTCCTTGTTCAGGACGATCAGGCTGATGCGCCGATTGATTGGATTGTTGGGATCGTTGCTATCAAGCATGATCGCCGAAGCAAGACCGACAACGCGCAACATCTTGCTCTCCGCCATACCACCAGCAATCAGCTCGCGCCTCGATGAGTTGGCCCGGTCGGCAGAGAGTTCCCAGTTACTGTAACCCTTTTCGCCTGAAGAATAAGGCGTCGCATCAGTATGTCCTGACAGGCTGACCCGGTTCGGCACTTCATTCAGCATTTTGCCGATTTCCTGCAAAATCTGTACGGTGTAATTTTTCATGTGGGAGCCGCCCAGATCGAACATCGGACGGTTTTTCTCATCCACGATCTGGATGCGCAGGCCTTCGGTGGTAAGGTCGATCAGAATCTGGTCCTTGAACTGTTTCAGCATCGGGTTGGATTCAATGGCCTTCTCCATTCTTTCCTTCAACCCCTGGAGCTTCTTCAGCTCCTGCCGTTCAAATTCCGCTTTTGCGGCTTGTAAATTGATCGTTTTTTTCTCACGCGGATCCATGCTTTTCTGCACCTGGCCATCTTTACGAGTCAGATCCTTGCCCCCTCCCTTGATCACGCTCGAACTGTCACCACTGCCACTCCCTCCCTGCATGGCAACTTTCAAAGGCGTCTTGAAATACTCTGAAATGCCGGCAAGATCTCCCTTCGCCGTTGACCCGAGGAGCCACATCAGCAGAAAGAATGCCATCATCGCGGTCACGAAATCAGCGTAGGCGATTTTCCAGGCGCCACCATGGTGGCCGTGCGCACTCTTCTTGATGCGCTTAACGATTATCGGACGTTGCGAATCGTCGCTCATGCCTATTTCCTAATCCCTAATGGTGTCTAACGGCAAAAACTCATTTTGACTTACTTTGCTTGATGTGTTCTTCCAACTCGCCGAAAGTAGGACGCTCGGTTGAATACAGTACCTTGCGTCCGAATTCCACCGCTACCTGCGGTGCGTAACCATTCAGGCTGGCCAGCAAAGTTACCTTGATGACATTGTACAGTTTGGTGCTTTCTTCATGTTTCTGTTCCAGTAACGAAGACAAAGGTCCGACAAACCCATAGGCCAGCAAAATACCCAGAAAGGTGCCGACCAAGGCGTGAGCTATCAGGATACCCAGTTCGGCTGGGGGGATACCAACCGACTCCATGGTATGCACCACCCCCATTACCGCAGCCACGATACCGAAAGCAGGTAAACCATCGCCGAGCTTGGCGACCACGCCGGCTGGAACCGCACCCTCATGGTGGTGTGTCTCGATCTCATTGTCCATCAGGTTTTCGATTTCGAAAGCGTTGAGGTTGCCGCCCACCATGATGCGTAAGTAATCGGTAATGAATTCGACGACATGGTGGTCACTGACAATTGAAGGATATTTCGAAAATACCGGACTTTCATGCGGTGAATCGACATCGGATTCGATCGCCATCAGCCCTTCCTTGCGCACCTTGGCCAATATCTCGTAGAGCAGTGCGAATAATTCCATATACAGTGCTTTGCTGAATTTGGATCCCTTGAGGATGCTTGGCAATGCCTTCAAGGTTGCCTTGATCGCTTTGCCGTTATTGCCGACAAGAAAGGCTCCTCCTGCCCCACCGCCGATCATCAATAACTCCAACGGCTGGAACAGCGCGGCAAGATGTCCCCCGCCCAGCGCGAAGCCACCAAAAACTGAAGCAGAAACTACCACGTATCCTAAAATTACAAGCATCTTGTTCGCCGCTCCCAGACAAAAAACGGTTCAATCACAGACTAACCGTATTGCAACAACATATGAAAACAGTGTTCTTCTCAGAACGCAATGTGACTGATGGTGGCAACAGCAATGTTGATCAATCCCAGAATCAAATTAAAACCGATCAGCTTGCGGATCATAGCCAGCGCATCACCAGCCTGCTTCCATTCCTGGACGGCGACGGCACGTACTAGTTTGCCATAGGGAATAAAATAAACGAAGCAGAAAACCAGCATCATCACCAGTCCGATTCCGAACATTGCGTGAGCGCCCAATGCGATGGCCTTGAATCCACCCAGAAGCATGATCATATACAGACCACTGAACAGGATTAGCGCCACGGATATCCACACCACAGGAAAAAAACGCTTGAATACCCCAGCCCACAATGGCAACCGCTGAGGCGGAGCGAGCAGGTCGGCGGCAACCGGGCGCAACATCTGGTGAGCAAAGTACATACCGCCTACCCAAATAACCACACCCAAAATATGTAAAAAGATCGCAAAGGCCATGAGTTCTCCTGTTATCTCAATTTGAGGGCAATCGCCAGTTTAACTGGAGCAAAGCTTCTGCGGTGAATTTCGCTTGCACCATGACGCCGCAAAGCTTCAAGGTGCATTGCGGTCGGATAGCCTTTATGTCGGTCGAAGCCATATTGCGGATATTCTTGATGCAATCGAAGCATTTCTGCGTCCCGTGCAGTTTTGGCTAAAATGGAGGCCGCCGAAATTTCCGCTACGCTGCTGTCACCCTTGACGATAGCGCGACAGGGCATAACCAGTTTTGGGCAATGCAGGCCATCGATCAGCGCCTCCGATGGGACGGGCAACAGTGTTTCCACTGCGCGCCGCATTGCGAGCAGGCTTGCCTGGAGGATGTTAATGCTGTCAATTTCAGCGGCTTCAGCTTTGGCGATAGCCCAAGCCAGAGCACGTTCCCTGATTTGCTCGGCCAGGTACACGCGCTTTTTTTCACTCAATTTTTTCGAGTCGGCCAGCCCTGCTATCGGCCGCTCCCCATCGAGTATCACCGCAGCCGCGAAAACGGCCCCAGCCAGCGGCCCACGACCCGCTTCGTCAACACCGCAAATGAGCCAGTTTGAACGCGTGCTCATTTATGTCGTCAGAAACGGCAGAATAGCGTCCACAGCTTTTTCTGCGGAATTTTGCTTGAGATCGAGATGCATCCTGGAGAAGGCGCGAGTCAACTTCTCCCTGACCGGCCCATCATTGACCAGGTTCAGCACCGCTTGGGACAGGTTTTCCGGCGTGGCCTCATCCTGCAACAGTTCAGGCACAATGAAGCGCCCGGCGAGAATGTTCGGCAACCCGACATAGGGCAGGTATTTCTTGCTCTGCATCATGCGCCAGGTCAAGGGCGACATTTTGTATGTAATCACCATCGGGCATTTCAGCAAAGCCGCTTCCAGTGTCGCGGTGCCCGAGGCCACCAGAACCGCATCTGCGGCTGTCATGGCATCATGGGCGTGGCCGAACAATATTTTTAGCGGCAAGTCGCCCCCCCCCACGCGATACAATTCAGTCTCGAACATGTTACGCGTTTCCCGGCTCAGCAGCGGCACCAGAAAATGCACATTTGGAGTGACGGCAGTAATCATGCGCGCAGTCTCCACAAACAGCTTGGCCATGTAATGCACTTCGCTCTGCCGACTACCGGGCAAAAGCGCGATGACGTGATCGTTCTGAGGAAGTCTCAGCTGTTCGCGCGCGGCATAACGGTTGGGTTGTTCCGGCAACACGTCAGCCGATGGATGGCCGACATAGGTGGCCGGGATACCCGCCGCATCATAGATTCTCTTTTCGAACGGGAACAGCACCAGCATATGGGACACCGCCCGCGCAATTTTGTGTATACGCTCTCCGCGCCAGGCCCAGATTGACGGACTGACATAATGGACGGTGGGGATTCCCGTCTTCTTCAGCCTGAGTTCCAGGTCAAGATTGAAGTCAGGCGCATCCACGCCGATGAATACATCTGGTGGATTTTCCATGAAATGTCGCAGCAGCTTGTGCCGGATTTTGACGATTTCGCGATAATGTCGCAGCACCTCGACATAGCCACGAACGGCCAGCTTTTCCATGGGAAACAGCGAGTTTACGCCGGCAGCCTGCATTTTTGGCCCGCCAATGCCTACAAATTCGACACCTGGAACACGGTTCTTCAGCGCATTGACCAGGTGGGCGCCCAGCAAATCACCTGATGCTTCGCCCGCGACAATTCCGACTTTCAATTGATCTAAAACCCTGTTAACGAATGATGCCGCGCGTGGAATGAGCGAGGAAATCGGTCAGAATCTGAATTTCGAGGCAGGCATGCGTCTGCTCGGCCAGAGCCAGCTTAGCCTGTTCCAGGGTAAGCCCTGACTTGTATAGCGTCTTGTAGGCGCGCTTGATCGCCAATATGGCTTCGCTGGAGAACCCCCTGCGCTTCAGCCCTTCCGAGTTGATGCCATGAGGTTGTGCATCATGACCGGCCGCTGTGACATAGGGAGGAACATCCTTGAACAGGATGGTGCCCATCCCGGTGATGCTGTGCCCGCCGATATGGCAAAACTGGTGAACCACGGTAAAACCGCCGAGAATGGCATAATCTCCGACCTGCACGTGACCTGCCAGCTGGGCGTTATTGGCAAAGATAGTGTGATTACCAATCTGACAGTCATGCGCTAAATGCACGTAGGCCATGATCCAGTTGTCGTCGCCTACCCGCGTCACACCCACGTCCTGCGAAGTACCCCGGTTGAACGTGCAGAATTCACGAATCACATTACGGTCGCCGATTTCAAGACGGGTTTCTTCTCCCTGATACTTCTTGTCCTGCGGCATTTCTCCCAGTGACGAAAACTGAAAAATCCGGTTGTCCGTGCCGATCCGGGTATGGCCATTGATCACCACATGAGGGCCAACCGATGTCCCGGCGCCGATTTCGACGTGCTCGCCGATAATCGAATAAGGCCCGACACTGACATCGGAAGCCAGTTTGGCACCCTCATGGACGATTGCTGTCGGATGGATCATTTACAGGGCTTTCACCGTGCACATCAGCTCTGCTTCTGTCACCACGACGCCATCGACTTTGGCGCGCGCCGCGTATTTCCAGATCCCCTTGACCGACCGGGTAATTTCCACTTCAAGCGTCAACTGGTCACCGGCAGAAACGGGTTTCTTGAAGCGCGCTCCGTCGATGCCGACAAAGTAGTACACCGATTTGTCGTCAGGCCGGGTACCCATGGTCTTGAAAGACAGAATCGCCGCCGCCTGGGCCAATGCTTCGACGATAAGCACGCCTGGCATCACCGGGTGGTGCGGAAAATGACCGCCGAAAAAAGGCTCGTTGATCGTCACATTTTTCAGCGCCACGATATTCTTCCCCGGTTCACACGAAATCACACGATCAACCAGCAGAAAGGGGTAACGATGCGGCAAGTACTGCAATATTTCGTGGATATCCATGCTATTCAAGGTTTTTCCTTTCCAGTTCGCTGATTTTCTTTTCCAGTTCGCTCAGCTTCTCCGCCATCTTATCTAGATGGCGCAGATGAGCCGCATTTTTGAGCCAGTCCTGATGCATGGAAAATGGCATCACAGAGGTGTACGTTCCCACCTTGGTGATCGATTTGGTGACCAGGGTGCCGGCGGATATATTGACCCGATCAACAATTTCAAGATGCCCCAAAATGACCGCACCGCCCCCCACCGTGCAATGCTTTCCTATTTTTGCACTGCCCGCAATTCCGACACAACCCGCCATCGCAGTATGAGCGCCGATACGCACGTTATGTGCGACCTGAATCTGGTTATCCAGCTTGACGCCGTCCTCAATAATAGTGTCGTCCAGTGCTCCCCGATCAACCGTGGTATTGGCGCCAATTTCAACGTCATCTCCGATGACCACCCGACCGATTTGTGGAACCTTGATCCAACACCCGTTTTCCATGGCAATGCCAAATCCGTCCGCCCCGATCACCACGCCGGAATGCAGGATGGCACGCTTACCGATGACACAGCCTTGGTAGACCACCACTTGTGGATAAAACAGCGAATCATCCCCAACCTCAACGCCCTCGCCGAGGTGACAACCGGACCCGATAACCGCGTGTTCACCGACCTTCACACTCGCTCCTACAAACGCGAATGCTCCAATGGTGACAGACGCTGGAATGCTTGCAGTTTGATCGATTACCGCCGTTGAATGGATGCCGGGTGCCTCAGCACGCTTGGGATTAAGCAATCCGGAAACCTTGGCAAAATAGGCATATGGGTTGTCGCTCAAGATACGCGGCATGTCTGTCGCATCATGCTCTGCAACACTCAGGATTACGGCGCTAGCTTTGCAGTCTTGCAGCTGCCGACGGTATTTCGGATTGGTGAGAAAGCTGATATGACCGGATAGTGCAGAGGAAAGCGGCGCGACCTGATTGACCACGATATCCGCGTCGCCAATCAGCTCACCGCCAAAGCGTTCAACGATAGCACCTAGCGTGTAGCCCGTATCAGTCCGCATCATGAAATCAACAGGCAGCACCCGCCATTCGCATCAGCAAAATAGTTTTATTTCTCGGACAGCGCCTTCAATACCCTGTCGGTGATATCGATCCGCGGACTGAAATAAACAGCTTCTTCCAGTACCAGATCGAACTTCTCCTTCTCGGCTATCTCCATGATCGTTTTTCTAGCACGATCATGCACAGAGCCCAACTCTTCGTTGCGCCTCAGGTTAAGGTCTTCCCGAAACTCCCGTTGAGCACGCTGGAAATCGCGATTCAGATTGGCGAGGTCGCGCTCCTTGTTGCGTCGATCTGATTCACTGATCGTCACGCCTTCCCGCTCCAGATGAGCCTGCAGTTCCTTGGCCTGTTTCGCCATTTTTTGCAGTTCCTGCTCGCGTGCAGCGAATTCCTTCTCGAGTTTTTTCTGTGCCTTCATGGCCGGTGCTGCTTCCCGAAAAACCCGCTCGGTGTTGACGAATCCGATCTTCATTTCGGCGGCGGATGCCCCTGCCGCAATCGGCAATAAAATGGCGGCAATTAATACAGCAATAATCTTGTTCAACTTGATCTCCTGAAATCGCGATTAGAACGTGGAACCCAAAATAAACTGGAACCTCTCCAACCTGTCTGTTTCTTTGGAATTGAGCGGAGCGGCAATACTGAATTTCATCGGCCCCATCGGGGACTGCCAGCTAACGGCAAGACCGGTGGAATACCGCATATCGGCAAAGCTGATCTTGGAATATTGCCCAGCAATATCGCCATCGCCAAAAACCGATCCTGCATCAAGGAACAGGCTCATGCGCAGAGATTGGTCCTTTTTCATGCCAGGGAATGGGAACAGTATTTCTGCATTGCCCACCAGACGACGATTGCCACCCAGCGCATTGCCATCAATGTCTTTAGGCCCGAGAGAAGAAGACTTGAAACCGCGCACCGAAGTATTGCCGCCAGCGAAGAAGCTTTTGAAGAAGGGCAACGGTTTGCCACCGTAACCGTTAGCGTATCCGGCTTCACCGTTTAGCATCAGGGTGAAATCCTGAAACAAAGGCCGGAGCCACTGATGCTGATAGGAAAGCTTGTAATATTTAACTGTTCCGCCAGGCAGCCCCATCTCGGCAAACACCCTTTGCAGACTACCTTTTGTCGGATAGATAATGCTGTCGCGAGTATCCCTTGCCCAGCCGGCATCTCCACGCAATGTGGTGTTGCTGGAACCAAAATCCCTGACATAGTCGAGATACCGTGTCGGAGTTGTATCGTAAGTAGTCAGCTTGGTTCTCTCGACCGACAAACCGAAATTGACTGTATCCATTTCGTTCAACGGCACCCCGAAGCGCACCCCGCCACCGATGGAATCGGAATCGTACCTGGAAACTGACAAAGAGGATGAGTTTACTTTGCGCTGATAGATGTCGAAACCGCGGCTGATGCCATCGTCGGTGTAGTAAGGGTTGGTGTAGGACAGTGAGTACACCGTATTGATCTTGCCGCTGTTGAATTGCGTGGAAAGATAATTGCCGCTACCGAATACGTTAGCCTGTGAAATGGAGCCGCTAAGAATGAAGCCTTCCGAACTGGAAAACCCCGCGCCCGCCATGATGCTTCCCGTGGGTTTTTCCGTCACGCTGACATTCATGTCCACCTGGTCGGTCGTGCCGGCCACGGCTGGAGTTTCAAGGTTGACATCGGAAAAATATCCTAGGCGGTTAATCCGTTCGCGTGACCGGGTGACTTTATCGGCAGCATACCAGGCACCTTCCATCTGGCGCATCTCGCGGCGGACGACTTCGTCACGTGTTTTGGTATTGCCGGTTACGTTGATGCGGCGCACATAAACCCGCCGACCCGGATCGATGAAGAAGGTGAATTTTGCCTCCTGTTTTTCCTTGTTGAGTTCCGGAACCGCGTTGACGTTGGCGAATGCGTAGCCGTCATTACCCAGTCGGTCACCGATCAACTTGGTGGTTTCTGTCAGCTTTTCCCGCGAGAAAACATCGCCCGGCTGGATCTTGATCAGCTTGCGCAATTCCTCTTCAGGGACCAGCATCTCCCCTGCCAGTTTGACGTCAGAAACGGTATATTTCTGGCCTTCGGTTATGTTGATAGTGATATAGATAGATTGCTTGTCTGGGGAAATAGAAACCTGAGTGGAATCCAGATTGAACTCGAGATAGCCACGATTCAGGTAATAAGAGCGCATCGTTTCGATGTCAGCCGCCAGTTTCTGCTTTGAATACTGATCGCTCTTGCTCCACCATGACATCCATCCGGGTGTAGAAAGTGCGAACAGTTCGAGGAGATCCTTTTCCGGGAAAGCCTGGTTGCCAACGATGTTGATCTGTTGAATCTTCGCCACTTCGCCTTCGCTGATATTGAAGCTGATGGCGGTGCGGTTGCGCTCCAGCGGCGTAACGGTGGTGGTGATCGCCACCGCATATTTTCCGCGGCTGAGATATTGACGTTTGAGCTCCTGCTCAGCCTTGTCCAGTAGGGATTTGTCGAAAATTCGCCCCTCGGCCAGCCCGACTTGTTTCAAACCATCGATAAGTTGTTTTTTGTCGAATTCCTTGAGCCCCACGAAATCGATCTGGGAAATCGCCGGCCGTTCCTGCACCATGACGATCAGCACCTCACCTTCAACTTCCAGCCGAACATCCTTGAAAAAACCGGTTCCATACAATGCCTTGATGGCTACAGCGGCTTTCTCGTCGTCAAGTTTCTCGCCCACTTTGACCGGCAGGTAGCTGAATACAGTCCCGGCCTCTGTACGCTGAATTCCCTCAACCCGAATATCCTTGATGACAAACGGTTGAAATGCCCAGGCGGAAGCACCATACAAGCTCATCAACAACATCGGCAGGAGTTTTAATTTCATTATTGTTTAGCCAACAACCAGACGGTTAATATCGTTATAGAAAGCGAAAAGCATTAATGTCAGCAGGACCGCAATGCCAATCTGCTGCCCGATTTCCATGGTCTTCTCGGAAACCGGGCTCCCCTTGATCATTTCGACCATATAATACATCAAATGCCCCCCATCCAATAAGGGGATGGGCAATAAATTGAGCACTCCGAGGCTGATGCTGATCAGTGCCAGAAAGCTGATATACGGAACCCAGCCGAAGCGTGCGGATTGACCGGCATAATCGGCGATGGTAATCGGGCCGCTGATATTTTTCCAGGAAACCTGGCCAGTGACCATCTTGCCCAGCATTTTCAGACTGAACAATGAGGTATCCCAGGTTTTCCGCAGCGCCTGAACAAATGCCCTGCCGACAGGATAACGCACTTCCGTAACCAGTTTTGCGAACAAGGCTGGATCCACCATCGGCGACGCACCGATCTTGCCTACGGGGGAATTCCCATTTTCCTTTACAGAATCGGGAGTCGCTCTTACCTGGAAAGACTCGCCGCCTCTTTTTATGTCCAGCGTCAGGGGCAGACCAGGATTCTGCCTGACCCATTGCACAAGCTCATCCCAGCGATCAAGCGGAGACTGATTCACGGAGAGTATTTCATCCCCGACCCTCAGCCCTGCCTTGGCCGCAACCCCGTCCGGCAGAATCCTGCCGATTTTGGCCGGCAAGTCGGGCTGAAAGCGCATTAACCCGAGCTTGCCCATGAAATCCTTGTCCAACTCGTCGGATGAAAGGCCGCTCAAGTCAAGCTGATGCGTAGCGATTTCTCCACGCTCGTTGCGAGTTTCAATTTCCACAATGGCTTTCTGGACAGCGTGCTGCAGCAATATCCAGTTCACATCCTGCCAGGTCGCAGTCGGCTCGCTGCCGACCTGGGTAATAGTATCGCCGCGATGAAAGGTCGCAGCTGCAGCGGGAGTGGCCAACGGCACCTCACCCAGAACCGGCTTGATACCAGGCACACCGTAAATGAAAAGGAACCAGTACAACAGCACGGCAAGAAGAAGGTTCGCTACCGGCCCGGCCAGCACGATAGCGCTGCGGCGGTAAATGGATTGGCTATTGAAGGCAAAGGGCATGTCGACAGGCTCAATCGGCCCTTCCCGCTCGTCCAGCATCTTGACGTAGCCGCCCAGCGGAAAAGCGGCCAACACCCATTCTGTACCGGCCGATGCAAATTTTTTGGTTATCATCGGCTTACCGAAGCCTACAGAAAAACGCAACACTCTGACACCACACCAGCGTGCCACGATGTAATGGCCGTATTCGTGAACGACGATCAGAATCCCGAGTGTCACGGCAAATGCCGCAAGGGTAAACAACAGGCTCATGCGTATCCCATCACGCGCATCCACTCGAGTGCCGATTCACGCGCCACGGCATCTGCATCGATCACATCTTCCAGTGCCACGACCGGTTTGGAACTATTTTTTTGTAGCACGCTTTCGATCATGGCAGGGATCAGTTTGAAGGGAACGCGTTCATCGAGAAACGCATCTACCGCCACTTCGTTCGCCGCATTCAATGTAGCAGGAGTGGTGCCTCCCTGACGCAAAGCCTGGTAGGCCAGATCCAGACAGGGAAAACGCACCATGTCTGGCGCCTCGAAATCTAGACGCGCGATCTTGAACAGATCCAGCGAGGAGACCCCTGCATCGATCCGTTCTGGAAAACCCAGCGCATACGCAATCGGCGTGCGCATGTCAGGGTTGCCTAGCTGCGCCAGCACCGAGCCATCAATATACTCCACCATGGAATGAATCACACTCTGGGGATGAATCACCACCTGGATTTTGTCCGCGTCTGCGTTAAACAGCCAGTGCGCCTCAATGACTTCCAGGCCCTTGTTCATCATGGTTGCCGAATCAACGGAGATTTTCCGCCCCATGACCCAGTTCGGATGGGCGCAAGCCTGCTGAGGCGTTACATTATCCAAGTCGCTCAACGGCACGGTACGGAAAGGCCCGCCCGACGCGGTGAGCAGGATACGCTTGACCCCAGAACCATCCAGATCACCCGAAAAATCTCGTGGCAGAGACTGGAAAATCGCATTATGCTCACTGTCGATCGGCAACAGCGTGGCTTTGTGCTGCCTGACCGCATCCATGAACACGCTACCCGACATCACCAGCGTTTCCTTGTTGGCAAGCAGAATACGCTTGCCTGCCTTGGCCGCAGCCAGCGAAGGGCGCAATCCGGCACTACCGACAATCGCCGCCATCACGCTATCAACCTGGGGTAGGGATGCCACCCTCTCCAGCGCCTCGATACCGCTAAGCACCTCAACATCAAGGCCAGCCAGTTTGATCTTGCCATGCAGCACTTCTGCGCAATCCGGATCCAGCATGACTGCATAATCGGGCTGAAATTGCCGGCATTGCTCAAACAGGCGGTCGACCTGGCGATTCGCGGTCAGCGCAACCACCCGGAAAAGCTCGGCATGGCGCGCAACGACATCCAGGGTATTCATGCCGATTGTCCCGGTCGAACCGAGCACAGTAATATTTTGAATTTTTGGCATCAGTTTAATACATTATAATTTTTGATGAGCAGCAACCCGAAAGCGGCTATGGGCATCGCCGCAGTCAGGGCGTCAATGCGGTCCAGCACACCGCCATGGCCGGGAAGAATCTGACCACTATCCTTAAGCCCGGCCACGCGCTTCATCCAGGATTCGAACAAATCTCCCAGGATACTGAACAGTGTCAGCAGCCACAGTAACAGTATTCCCAGCCACAAACCCGAACTGAACAGCACGGCGGAATCGTCCCACATTCCCCACGCCAACCCATACAAGCCAACACCCAGGAAAGCACCTGCAACGCCCTCCCAGGTTTTACCCGGGCTGATTGACGGAGCAAGCTTGTGCCGGCCAAATTTGCGACCAGCAAAATAGGCGGCGGTATCGGCGATCCACACCACCGCCAGCAAACCCAGAAGCAGTCCGGGGCCGAAATTTCGCAGTTCCACCAGGGCAAGCCATGTGGGAATCAAAACAATCCAACCGATCAACGCCAGGATAGTCCAGTGCATGGCACGCCATTGATTGCGTAGCCACAGCGGAACCAGGAGCACCCAGAAAAGGAAGGCAATGCCATACAACATGAAATTGACTGACCGAGAAGATTCGACCAGCAGTGCCAGACCGATGAACAGCGTCAGCAGCACATAAACCCATCCCTGAAAATCCGAGAAGGCGGAAATTCTCGACCACTCACGGGCGCCGATCAGCAGCACCACCCCCAGCATCAGTAGCGCCCAACCCATTTCCGGGAGAAGAAACAGTGCGGCTAAAAATAAAGGTAACAGCAACAGAACGGTCAGAACGCGTGTCTTAAGCATTTGACTTAAGCTGCTCGCTGGTGCGCCCGAAGCGGCGCTCTCTTTGCTGGAAGGATTCGATCGCGCGTTTTAAGGCTGTACTATTGAAATCCGGCCACAAGGTGTCGGTAAAATACAGCTCGGCATAGGCCAACTGCCAAAGCATGAAGTTACTGATGCGCTTCTCCCCGCCTGTGCGTATAAACAGATCCGGCTCCGGTGCATAGCTGGTGGAAAGATAGGGCTCCAGATCCTCTTCCTTGAAAGTCTGGCCACAGTCAGGATTAGCCTCCAGCATCCTGTGTGTTGCCTGAACCAAGTCCCATCGGCCACCGTAATTGGCGGCGATGGTCAGGCTCAACCCGGTGTTGTTTTGCGTGAGCGATTCAGCGTGATCTATCATCTCGACCAGTTTGCCCTCAAAACGGGAGCGGTCGCCGATAACTTTCAGCCGAATGTTGTTGTTATGGAGTTTAGTGACTTCCCGCTCTAGTGCGAGCATGAACAACTGCATCAAAAACGACACTTCCTCCGCCGGGCGGCGCCAATTTTCGCTGCTGAAAGCGAACAGTGTCAGGTATTTGACCCCAAGTTCGGAACAGGCCTTTACCGTGGTTCTGACAACTTCAACACCGCGCTTGTGGCCGGCGATACGTGGCATGAAGCGCTTCTTGGCCCATCTGCCGTTGCCATCCATAATGATGGCGATATGATGCGGCACATCCCCGATTTCGGGAATGCTGCGAGTGGAGCTGGTAAACAGGGCCACTTTCGCGACTCTAAATTGCCATCAGGTCGGTTTCTTTAGCTTGAAGGACCTTATCGACTTCAGCAATATACCGGTCAGTCAGCTTCTGAATTTCTTCCTGGGAGCGACGCTCATCATCCTCGCTGATCGCTTTATCTTTCAGCAGATCCTTGAGCGTTGCATTGGCGTCGCGTCGCACATTGCGCACAGCCACTTTGGCGTTTTCAGCCTCGTTCTTGACGACCTTGATCAATTCCCGGCGGCGCTCTTCTGTCAGCGCCGGCGTCGGCACCCGGATCAGATCGCCCTGGCTGGATGGATTAAGACCCAGATCGGAGTCACGGATCGCTTTCTCAACAGCGCCCACCATTTTCTTTTCCCATGGTGTCACGCCGATGTTGCGCGAATCGATCAAGTTGATGTTGGCAACCGTGCTGATCGGCACTAGAGAACCGTAGTAATCGACCATCACGTGATCGAGTATCCCGGTATGAGCGCGCCCGGTGCGCACCTTGCCCAGATCCAACTTCAGAGCCTCGATGCTCTTCTGCATTCTTTGCTCGGCTGATTTTTTTACGTCTGCAATCATGTCAAGAATCCTTCCTGTCCAGACTCAACCCACTTTATTAGTGAGCTTTCAACACTCAACCAGCGTTCCTTCATCTTCGCCCATCACTACACGTTTCAACGCGCCATGCTTGAAAATGCTGAAAACACACAGCGGCATTTTTTGATCGCGGCACAACGCTAGCGCGGTAGCGTCCATGACTTTGAGGTTTTTCGAAATTGCCTCGTCGAAGCTGAGACGGTCATAGCGTGTTGCTTCCGGATCGGTCTTCGGGTCCGCAGTGTAAACGCCATCCACTTTGGTCGCCTTGAGCACTACCTGCGCAGCCATCTCGGAGGCGCGCAGCGCAGCAGCGGTGTCGGTGGTAAAAAAGGGATTCCCGGTTCCTGCACCGAAAATCACCACTTTACCTTCTTCCAGATAGCGCAATGCCTTGCCACGAATATAAGGTTCCGCTACCTGTTGAATAGTCAGCGCCGATTGCACTCGCGCGATGAGGCCTGCGCGTCGCATGGCATCCTGTAGCGCCAATGCGTTCATCACGGTAGCCAGCATACCCATATAGTCGGCGGTGGCGCGATCCATACCCGCGGATGCGGGTGCCACACCACGGAAAATGTTGCCGCCTCCGACCACTACCGCGACTTCCACCCCAAGTTGAATCACATCGCCGATTTCGGAAACGATGCGATCGATGACATCGCGGTTGATACCGTAGCTGTCATCGCCCATCAGCGCTTCGCCAGAAAGCTTGATCAGAATGCGTTTGTACTTGGGAGTGGGCATAGTCATTACACCTTTGCGGCAGCCGCCACTTCCGCGGCAAAATCGGTACTACGCTTCTCGATACCCTCGCCCACCACGAACATCTGGAAGGCATTGACCTGGGCACCTTTGGAAGCCAGCAATTTTTCCACGGTCATGTCGGGGTCCTTGACGAAGGGCTGGCCAACCAGGGTCACTTCGGCGAGATACTTGGTAACCCGGCCTTCCACCATCTTCTCGACGATGTTGGCAGGCTTGCCGCTTTCGGCTGCCTGGGCGGTATAAATCTCACGTTCCTTGGCGAGCAGATCAGCAGGTACTTGTTCCTTGGAAACGCAAACCGGTTTGCTGGCAGCGATGTGCATGGCGATATCCTTGCCCAGCGACTCTTCGCCGCCGGTGTAATCCACCAGAACGCCGATCTTGGTGCCATGCAGGTAGGCCGCCATTTGGCCAGCCGAACTGAAGCGAACAAAACGGCGCGCCGCAATATTTTCGCCCAGCTTCATCACCAGACCTTGGCGTGCTTCCTCAATGGTGCTGCCCGAAGCCAGCTTCATCGCGGACAGAGCAGCAACATCCGCTGGATTCTGCTGCGCCACGACCTGGGCCAATTCCTTGGCAAAGTTGTTGAAATCGTCGTTCTTGGCGACGAAATCGGTTTCGCAGTTGACTTCGATCAGGGCGCCAGTCTTGCGGTCGGCACTGATAAAGCTGCCCACCATGCCTTCCGCAGCAATGCGGCTGGCTGCCTTGCCAGCCTTGGCGCCGCTCTTGATGCGCATCGCATCTTCAGCTGCCTTGATATCGCCGTTTGCCTCAACCAGTGCCTTCTTGCACTCCATCATGCCGAGGCCGGTCAATTCACGCAGGTCCTTGACCATGCTTGCGGTGATTTCCGCCATGTTAAAACTCCTTGCTAAGATATATTTAAGCTGTCGCAGCTAGCGCTTTTTACGGCACGCGCGCCATTAAAATTCAAATTCAGACATAAAAAAGGGGCTCAAAGGCCCCTTTTTTGCAGGCTGATTACTCAGCCACCTGCTCTTCAACCTCGACAAACTCCTCGCCGACGATCTCCTGCAGCGACTGACTACGCCCTTCCAGAATTGCATCGGCAGCGCCCCTGACGTACAAACGGATGGCCTGAGTAGAGTCGTCATTACCGGGAATAACGTAATTGATGCCAATCGGGGAGTTATTGGTATCCACCACGCCAACCACCGGAATGCCCAGCTTGTTGGCTTCAGTGATCGCGCCCTTCTCGTGGCCGACGTCGATCACGAAAATCATATCCGGCAGGCCGCCCATGTCCTTGATCCCGCCCAGGCTGCGTTCCAGCTTGTCCAGTTCGCGACGAAGAAGCAAAGCTTCTTTCTTGGCCAGCTTGCTGATATTTTCTTCCGACAGCATGGTCTGCACTTCCTGAAGACGCTTGATGGATTGCTTGACCGTCTTGAAGTTGGTCAGCATGCCGCCGAGCCAGCGGAAATTCACGAAATGGCAACCCGCGCGCTCTGCTTCTTCCTTAAGGATTTCACGAGCTTGGCGCTTGGTGCCGACAAACAGGATGTTGCCCTTGTTCGAAGCCAGTTTGCGCATGAACTTCATCGCATCCTGGTACATCGGCAGGGTTTTTTCCAGGTTGATAATGTGAATCTTGTTACGGTCGCCGAAAATATATGGCGCCATCTTGGGGTTCCAGTAACGGGTTTGGTGTCCGAAATGGACGCCCGCTTCCAACATCTGACGCATGGTCACTGACATTTTGCTGCTCCTAGTAAGGGTTATGCCTCCACCCGCCCGATACCACCCGGCAAGCCGGGCACCCTGTACGTTAAGCGGATGTGCGAAGTTTTAAGTTTTCAAGCCATTGGCCATAAAACTTAACTTGCAATTCTAACATGCCTGCAAGGATTTCCTCAAGGACGAATGTAAGCCCAGCCCTCTCTCTGCCGTTTCATCAGCTCCACCACTCCCGTCTTGACGTAGCCAACCGACGGGTACATGTCCTCACGAGACAGCTTGCGGCCGATCATGGTATTTTCGCAGGCCACGATTTTCACGCCACGACGGACAGCTTCATCGATTTTTTCGGCTATCTCGGTTTCCAGCAGCACCATGTCCAAGCCCGGGCCATAGGCCAACACTTCGATTTGCACATTTTTCATACCTAACTCTAACTGCACATTTTTTGCATTGCTGAGAGTGAGATACCATTTCTGAGGCTCGTTGTCGCTCACCTGGAAAATCACCTTGTGAACAGGTTTTGCAGAAGATCCGCCGGCATGGGCTGGAAAAATCACTTGCAGCAACAGCGCAGAGAGCAAAAATGCTTTTATCAGGCTCATTAAGACCTCCTCCAACAAATCTTGGGACTCACAGTAATTTGATATACTGACCGCAATTTAATTCTATCAGCGGCGCCATGTCCATCATAATCAAAACCCCGGAAGAAATTGAAAAAATGCGCATCGTCGGCAAACTGGCGGCCGAACTGCTCGACTATATCGGGCCATTCGTCAAAGCAGGCGTCACCACAGGTGACCTGGACAAGCTCTGCCACGATTACACCGTAGATGTGCAGCATGCCATACCCGCCCCGCTGAATTACGCGCCTTCCGGCCACCACCCTTACCCGAAATCCATATGCACGTCCGTCAACCATCAGGTTTGCCATGGCGTTCCCAGCGATAAAAAACTCAAATCCGGCGACATCATTAACATCGACGTCACCACCATCAAGGATGGCTATCATGGGGATAGCAGCCGCATGTTCTACGTCGGCGAGCCCTCTATCCAGGCAAAGCGCCTGTGTGAAATCACCTACGAGTGCATGTGGCTCGGCATTGCCGTTATCAAACCCGGCGCCCGCCTGGGCGACATTGGAAATGTCATACAGCAGCGTGCCGAGAGCAATGGATACAGTGTAGTCCGCGAGTTTTGCGGCCACGGTATCGGCGCAAACTTCCACGAAGAACCCCAGGTCGTACACTACGGCAAGGCTGGAACCGGCGTAGAACTGGTTCCCGGCATGATCTTCACCGTCGAACCGATGATCAATGCCGGTCGGCGCGACATTCGCCAGCTTGGTGACGGTTGGTCCATCGTGACCAAAGATCACAGCCTGTCGGCACAATGGGAACATACCATCCTGGTCACCGAAACCGGTTATGAAGTCTTGACGCTGTCCGCCGGTTCGCCCAAGAAACCCGATTTCATCAGCTGACCCAGATGGTTCCTCCCTCCATGGACACGAAGCGGTGGCGAGAAACCCTCCAGATCGGCAGGAGTAAGCTGCGGCATACCTATCTGAAGAACGGTAATGCCGCTGCTCTCCTGCACGGCCACAGCAGGCTGGTGGATAAGCTGCTTCAGACCATCTGGCGTCACTTATCCTTACCTTCCTCTAGCGTGCTTATCGCCGTTGGCGGTTACGGCCGCCAACAACTTTTTCCCGGTTCAGACACCGATCTGCTGATCCTTCTCCCATCAAACCCGGATGAGATGCTCGGGCAGAAACTGGAACAGCTCATCGGTTTGCTATGGGACACCGGCCTGGAAGTCGGCCACAGCGTGCGTACCCTGCCCGAATGTCTGGAGGAAGCGAAGGACATCACGGTCCAGACCAATCTGCTCGAAGCGCGCTTCCTGGCCGGGAACCGCACGCTGTTTCAAAGATTTACTGTTGCGGCACAGGAAAACCTGAATGCCCAGGATTTTTTCGAAGCGAAACTGCTGGAACAACAGCGGCGCTATGCTCGCTTCCACGATACCGCCTACAACCTGGAACCCAACCTGAAGGAAAGTCCGGGCGGCCTGCGGGATTTGCAAAATATCCTGTGGGTCAGCCGTGCGCTGGGTTTAGGGGATAACTGGAACAAGCTGGCGCTTGGATCCATCATTACCGTCCAGGAAGCCCGTCAAATCCGTAGCCACGAACGCTTTCTGGAAAATCTGCGCATTCGCCTTCACTATCTCGCCCGGCGGCGCGAAGACCGCCTCCTGTTCGACCACCAGACGCTGCTTGCCGAGCAATGCGGATATACGGACAAAGCCCAACACAGAGCCAGCGAACAATTGATGCAGCGCTATTACCGCACCGCCAAGGCGGTCAGCCTGCTCAACGAAATCCTGCTAAAAAATCTGCGCGAGCGCACCTCCCCTGCTGCCTTAAGGCAGGTTGACCCTATCAACGAAACCTTTCAGGCTCGCAATGGGCTGCTCGAAATCACTGATACAGACGCATTTCAGCGTGAACCGAGCATCATCCTGGAAAGTTTTCTACTGCTGCAGCAACACCCTGAATTGAGCGGCATGAGTGCGACCACGCTGCGCGCATTGTGGCGTTCGACGCCAAAAATCAATGCCGCCTTCCGGCGCCAGCCCAGCAATCAGGCACTGTTCATGCAAATCATCCGGCAGCCGCGCGGGCTCACCCACGAACTGCGCCTGATGAACCAGCTTGGCATCCTGGGACGCTACATTCCAGCCTTTGGCCGGATTGTCGGCCAGATGCAGCATGACCTGTTCCATGTCTACACAGTGGACGAGCACATCATGATGGTGGTGCGCAATCTGAGGCGTTTTACCGTACCGGAATTCGCCCATGAGTTTCCGCTGGCCAGTGGCCTCATCAACAATTTCGAACGCCCGGAAGTGCTTTATCTGGCAGGCCTGTTCCACGACATCGCCAAAGGAAGGGGGGGTGACCACTCGACGCTGGGCACGGTGGATGCGCGCCGCTTCTGCCGACAGCATGGCCTGAGCGAGGAGAGCACCGACATGGTTACCTGGCTGGTGGAGAACCACTTGGTCATGTCAGCCACAGCTCAAAAACAGGATACCAGCGACCCAGAAGTAATCGAATCCTTCGCCAATCGGGTTCGCGATCAACGCCACCTCGTCGCACTTTATTTACTCACCGTCGCCGATATTCGAGGCACCAGCCCGAAAGTCTGGAATGGCTGGAAAGGAAAGCTGCTGGAGGATCTGTTCAGGGCAACACAACGTTACCTGGCGAGTGGCAGCACCCCGCTGGATACGCACCTTCAGACAAGGCAAACCGAAGCCCTGTCCATTCTCCGCCTTTATGCCTTCGCTAACGACGCGCACCAGGCGTTATGGGCGCAACTGGAATCGGGCTATTTCCTTCGGCATGAGGCACAGGAAATTGCCTGGCACGTCCGCAACCTCCATGCCAAGGTCAACTCCGGGCAACCCGTTGTCAAGGCACGTTTAAGCCCCGCAGGGGAAGGCATCCAGGTGATGATCTACACGCCGGACAAGGACGATCTATTCACCCGTATTTGCAGTTTTTTCGAGCGCAACGACTTCAACATCGTCGAAGCCAAAATCCACACCAGCCGCCATGGCTACGCCCTTGACAGCTACGTGGTCCTGGATGAGGCTAACCGCGCTGCCCATTATCGCGATTTGCTGAGTTTTATCGAATATGAATTATCACAACGACTGACCCCGGACAAGGCACCGGAACCACCCTTGCAAGGGCGCCTGAGCCGCCACCTCAAGCATTTCCCGATTACGCCGGAAATTTCAGTCAAACCTGACGAAAAAAGGGTCTACCATGTGTTGTCAATCGTTGCAGGCGACCGTCCCGGCTTGCTTTCACGTATTGCCCAGGTACTTCTGAAGCACCGTATTCATTTGCATACAGCAAAAATCGCAACGCTGGGTGAGCGCGCCGAGGATACCTTCCTGATTACCGGTGCGGAACTGGAAAACCCGAAAGAAGTGCTGCGTCTCGAAGCCGATTTGCGGCAGCAATTACAGGCAACCCACTGATAATTTGTCATGTCGGATTCATATAGACTCAATTTAAGAAAGCAGGAGCTAGAGTGACATCTCCAGACTCGCTTGATCCCTCCGACTGGCAAGACCTCCGGGCTCAAGGCCATCGCATGCTCGACGACATGCTGGACTACCTCGAGCATATCCGCGAGCGTCCGGTCTGGCAGCCGATCCCGCAGGATGTGCGCAACCTGTTCCAGCAAAATCTTCCCCAGAAACCAAGCGATCTTGCCGCAGTCCATAAATCCTTCATGCAGGATGTTCTACCCTACACCGTCGGCAACGCCCATCCGGGCTTCATGGGTTGGGTCCATGGCGGAGGAACACCCGTAGGCATGCTGGCGGAGATGCTGGCCGCCGGACTGAACGCGAATCTCGGTGGTCGTGACCAGATGCCGGTTGAGGTTGAGCAACAGGTGGTGCAGTGGGTTCGCGAACTCTTCAGTTTTCCGGAAAGTGCTAGCGGGCTGTTTGTAACCGGCACCTCCATGGCGAATCTGATCGGTGTTCTGGTTGCCCGCACCGCTGCCCTCGGCACCGGCGTGCGCCATGAAGGACTCGCAGCCAGCGACAAACAATTGACTGCCTACACCTCAGCGGGTGCACACGGTTGCATTGCGCAGGCGATGGATCTTTCCGGTCTTGGAATCGACGCCTTGCGAGTCATTCCGATGAACGATCAATACCAGATGGATATTGCTGCGCTTGAACGTTCCATCGCAGCGGACAGAAACGCCGGATTTAGCCCATTCTTCATTGCCGGAACCGCCGGTACGGTCGATGTCGGCGCGATCGACAATCTCACCGCCTTAGCCGATATCGCCCATAGGGAAGGGCTGTGGTTTCATGTTGATGGCGCCTACGGTGCTCTGGGCATATTGGCACCGGATATTGCACCACGCCTGAAAGGCATCGGTCGAGCAGATTCCATCGCACTGGATTTCCATAAGTGGGGACAAGTTCCGTACGATGCCGGCTTTATCCTGGTTAGAGATGGCCATCTGCATTACGACACCTTCGCCTCACCAGCTGCTTACCTGCGACGTGAAACCCGGGGATTGGCGGCTGGATCGCCCTGGCCTTGCGATTTTGGGCCCGATCTCTCGCGTGGCTTCCGCGCTCTCAAAACGTGGTTCACGATTAAAGTATATGGCGCTGAAAAGCTCGGTCAAATGATTTCAAACACCTGCACGCTTGCCCAATACATGAAGCAGCGCATCGAGACATCACCGGAACTTGAACTCCTTGCACCGGTCTCGCTGAACATCGTCTGCTTTCGCTACCGCAGCGAAGATGCCGACCGGGTGAATGCGAACATTGTTGTTGCCCTGCAGGAGTCGGGGATAGCCGCACCGTCAACGACCACCATCGATGGGCACCTCGCCATTCGAGCCGCCATCGTCAATCACCGCACCTGCTCAGATGACATCGACGCCTTGATCAATGCAACGATTGCCTTCGGTCAGGTTCACGCCAAACCCATGCAAGACTAGGAAACTGCCATGTCTAATGAAAATGGGCAAGAGCCGCTCATCGGCCTGGCTGCCTTAATGCGTATGGCCTACTCCGGCGTTGGCCTCGCGCCGTTGGGAGCTCAGCTAATCGCTCGCGCAGAGCGCAATCCGAACGATGCCAATGCGTTGATGGATTTGTCTACGGTACTGCAGCTCAGGGGGAATCGCGAAATGGCACTGGGCGTACAAGCCCAGGCACTGTCAATTCAGCAGCTTTATCGCCCGCCGACAGCTAGCGAAAAACCTGGCATCCATCTACTCGCCATCATGGGGCCTGGGGACTTGATGTCAAACTCGCCGCTGGAGTTTCTGCTAGAAGACGCCGATGTTGTGCTTGACCTGCTCTATATTACTCCGGGCCTGCCTTTGCCGCCGGCCTTGCCCGATCATGACGTGTTGTTCGTTGCCATTGCCCAGTCTGACCAGAATCTTCCCCTGTTAAAGGAAACAACGCGCGCCATAAAGTCCTGGCCACGCCCGGTACTCAATATGCCGGATCGAATTGGCTTGATGTCGCGCGATGACGCTTGTGCGCTGCTAAAATCCGTGCCAGAGGTAGTCATGCCGGTCACGGCACGAATATCCAGACAAACTCTGGAACAAATCGGCCGCGAAGCGCTATCGATCACCGCCATCCTTGAAGATGGCGATTACCCCATCATCGTCCGGCCAGTCGACTCCCATGCAGGCCAAGGCCTGGATAAAATAGCGTATCCGGCCGCCATTGCGGACTACCTGAATAAGTCGCCGAACAGCGAGTTCTATGTGGCGCGTTTTGTCGATTATCGAAGCCCGGATGGGCAGTTCCGAAAATACCGAATCGTGCTCATCGAAGGCCGCCCGTTTGTCAGTCATATGGGCATCTCTGACCACTGGATGATTCATTACCTGAATGCAGGGATGGCCGACAGCGCCGAAAAACGAGATGAAGAAGCACATTTCATGGCCGATTTCGACACCGGCTTCGCACGCCGGCACGAACAGGCCTTCCGCGCCATCAACGAGCGGGTTGGTCTCGATTACCTCGGCATCGACTGCGGCGAGACCGCCGATGGAAAATTACTGATTTTCGAGATTGACAGCTGCATGATCGTCCACGCAATCGATCCGGTCGACGTATTTCCCTACAAACAGCCTCAGATGAAAAAAGTATTCTCTGCATTTCGCGAGATGCTGTTAAATGCGATACAGCGCAGCCATCCTTAAGAGAAGCCGTCAACCATGAGAAGGAAGCCTGTCACTTCCCCAGGAGATATCCCGTCCACAGAGCAGCTACTGGTGGAGGGCGGCGATGCGCGCATTGCGCTTGAACCTGACGACGTTTTGAACAAATATGGTTGCCAGCCATTCCCGGATCCAGATCTAGCCGCTTTCGGATCATCGACAGCATCGGTCATTTCTGCTGAGAGCTTCGCCGCAGCCGACAAACTGCGTCATCGCATCTTCCTCACAGCCGGAGCCGAGTCCGAAGCAGTCACTTATACCCGGGAACTCAATCTGATTCGCCAGGAATTGCTTCGCTTGTGCGGAGTATCCGACCTCGCCGGTATCGAGGTGGTCTTTGCCTCATCAGGCACTGATCTTCACTTGATTGCCGCCCAGCTTGCTGGCGGTACCGAATCCATGCCCACTCTCATCGTCATGGTGAACGCTGCGGAGACGGGCAGCTATGTACCGGCAGCACTGGCCGGTCGCCACTTCAGTAGCCGAGCCTCATTGGGTGAATCGGTCATCGAAGGGGCATCCATCTTTAGCGGTAGTACAGTTGAAGTCGTGACCGTGCCCATTCGCCATGATGATGGTACCCCACGAGCGACAACTGACGTAGACGCCGACTTCGAATCCCTGGTAACCGGAGCGGCCGAAATGGGGAGACGCGTACTCCTGGTGCTTGTCGACGTCTCCAAAACCGGACTGATCGCGCCCAGTCCGGCCTGCGTTTCGCGACTACAGCATAGGCTGCCGGGAACAATGGATGTCCTCGTCGATGCCTGCCAGTTCCGGATCGCCCCCTCTACCCTGCTCGCCTATCTGAAACATGATTTCATGGTGGCGCTGACTGGATCGAAATTCGTGACCGGCCCGACCTTTTCCGGCGCGCTACTCATCCCCCCGGCAGTCGCGCTGCGGCTGCGGAAACGGCCTTTCCCTCCCGCACTGGGAGCCTATTCCACCCAGGGAGATTGGCCTCAAGGCTGGGACACCGCGGGTTACCTCGAAAATGTTGCCAATTTTGGGCTTCTGTTGCGCTGGGAAGCGGCTTTGGAGGAGTTGCGCGCATTTCGCTCGGTGCCTGAGTCAAAAGCCGCAGGCTTTCTCCAGGCTTTTGCCAGCGCTGTCCAGGATCGACTGACGCGCGATCTGGCCTTCGAACCCTTGCCCGTTCCTGAGCTTGATCGTCACCCCTTGATCGAAGCATCAAGCTGGGATGATATCCCGACGATCTTCCCGTTCCTGCTCTTTCATCCCGAAACCCCTGACGGGAAGCAACCTTTTAACCGCGAAGAAACAGCGCAGGTCTACCGACTGTTGCAAGCCGACCTGTCCAACCATCCCGGCTCAGGACACGCCGGGATAAACAATGATAGTGCCAGATTACGCTGCCAGTTGGGACAGCCGGTTGCATGCGGCAACCGTAACGGTATCTTGGTCAGCGCGTTGCGACTATGCGTCAGCTCGCGTCTCATCGTCGAGGCGACATCAGACGGTGGGCGCAATACCGCCATCGTCATCGCGAGGGCGATGGCGGCACTAGACAAAATCGCGATGCTTGTGAAAAATAATTATTTTAAAAATATCGCCATCGGAAGCCAGGGAAGCGAGGACGAAAACGAGTGCCACTACCTCGGGCAGTTCATCCCCCTGCACTACCACCACAACATGCTGATGGACGAATACCGCATGGGTCGTTTCAAGGCAGCTATCAACCACACGGTTTTTGAGGGCGCCAAGGTCCTGGAGCTGGGAGGGGGAACCGGCGTCTTGTCCTGTTTTGCAGCATCCAAAGCGAGCAAGGTCTGGTGCGTGGAATTCAACCCTGATCTGGTAGCGGAGTCACGACGTCTGCTGGCGCACAATCCGGATGGGCACAAAGTGAAAGTAATCCACGCCGATGCCTTTCATTACCTGCCCCCAGAGCCTGTAGACGTGGTGATCTGCGAAATGATCCACTCGGCGATGTTGCGGGAAAAACAGGTCGCGGTCATCAACGCTTTCAAGGATCGCTACCAGCGTCGCTTCGGCACCCCACTGCCTGTTTTCGTGCCGGAAGCCATCATCATGGCAGTCCAGCCACTACAGCAAACTTATGATTTTTTCGGCTTTCACGCGCCCATCGTTCAGTTCCAGTCACCGCATGCCATCCTGCCCGGTACGCTTGAGATGGCGGCACCAGTGGTTTACAGCACGCTCGACTTCACCCTGCCCACTTCTCCAGAGATCCAATGGGTAGGCACTTTCTCCATGGAAAGGGACGGGACGGTCAACGCCCTGCGCTTCGTGACAAAAAACATTCTGGCGGTAGTACTTGAGCAAGACACCACGATAGATTGGCTAGGCGGCCATCTTGTGCTGCCCTTGGCCGAACCGTTGGAAGTCAAAGCCGGCGACGTGATCCAGATAAGCTTCCGCTATTTTGCTGGCGGGTCGTTGAAGTCTTTGGAAAAAAACATGCGTGCCACACTGCTGGATTCTGAATGACAGGATGTCTGTTATATGGGTGGTGGCTTGTTGTCCACGCCACCATGCTCCAGCTGGTAAAGCCAGGCAAGTAGTTCCGCCACCGCGAAATAAAGCTCCGGCGGAATATGCTGATCCAGATCCACCTGCATCAACAACGAAACCAGTTCGGGCGATTCGTGCACATAGACGCCGGCATCCCGGGCACGCTCGATAATCGCCTCGGCCAGCAAACCCCGGCCCTTCGCCACCACCTGGGGCGCCGCCTTGCCGGCGCTGTAAGCCAGCGCGACAGCAAGTTGCTGGCTATCAGGTTTTTTCATGCCGCTCCACCGACATGGCCAGCACATTCAGGCCGGCAGCCTCCATCGAGTTACGCAGCCTGTCCTGCGCCCCTCTCATCGCTTCCGCTGTACCCGCATCTACTGCCTTTAGTTCGACACGCAAGCCCTGCTGGGTAAAGGCCAGCGATGCCTGCACATCGCCCAATCTAGGTAGTTGAAGGCGCAAACTGGTCTGCCAGTGCGGCATTTCTGCCTCTCCAACACCCCCTTCGCGTGCGCCCCGCTCTTCCACCCGCCACTCCATCGGCTGTCCCTGCCACACCTGCCCCTGCCATATCAGCTGACGGGAGTCGAGCGTTTGCAACTGCTGCTGAACCAGGGTAACGGCCTCGGCATGAACGGGCATCCTGGAGGCGCTTTGTGCAAGAAGTCCCTCTGATTGCATCAATGCAGGAGCATTCTTCTGCGCAACCTCAGCTCCCGACCCTGGAATCAAAACCGGAAGCTTGCCCTGCGGCTCCTGCATCAAATCTGTCAGTCGCCTTTCTCCGGCGACCCATTGCGCCTGGTGCGACTCATAGAACAAGCCACTCTGAGACAAAGCATTACGCAGGGAAGCGGCAAAATCCTTGATATCGGATGGCGCAGCGGAAAGAAGCGGAGCCGTCTTGTTAAGCGGAGCAGCTTGTGTTTCTGACTGGTCAGATATTTTTTGCAGCAGAGCGCCGAGATAACGTACCGAATCGCTGAGGCTGACTTGCGGTTTGGCGCCAGCCGCAAGATTGTTGCCTGCCGCGGAAGGCAAATCGCGAGTAAGCGCGAAGGTGAGGCGAGGCTGATTGGAAACGAAGGTCAACTCAACCTTATCACCAGGCTGGGTATTGCGGGGCAGATTCATGTCTAGCGAGGCATCACCGACTTGCACCTGGAATCGCCCATTCGGCAGGCTAGCCAGCACCACGGCTGACAAGCGCTGGCCAGGTACCCATTGGGCCTCCTCCAGCGGAGTCTGAGCGACATCAATGAGAGGTGGCGCTGAGGTTTTAATCAGCAGTTGCAGCTGATTTAAAACATCATTATGAATCATTGGATTGATTACGGTGCATAGCGACGATCAATTCCGCCTCGCCGCGTGAAATGCCGCAACTGGCAGCCACCTCATTCACGTTGAGTCCCTGCTGAGCCATTTGTATCGCGTGGGTATATGGGGTAACCGCAACCTGCTGTGTCTTCAGTTTCTCAAGCTCCTTCTGCAACTTGTCGACTTGACCCTGAAGCTGAGCGAACTCCATCTCCAGAGATTGCACCTCACGGCTTTTGGCGTGGGCTTCAGCCCCTCTTTGCCAAATCCGCCATCCACGGGGTTTAGCAGAGCGCATCAACAGCAGCATCTCGGCGATATAAACCGCCAGCACCAGCACCGCGCCTATGAGCAATTCACGCCAGGTAATTACAAAGGATTCCAAATTGGATCTCGGCTTAAAAAATAATCCACAATATCATTGTGTATCTGTTTTACCAACTACTCAGGCATATTCGTCGATCAGATGATCCGGATCTGGACGTTTGCTGTCGGATTCTTCAGAGGACTGCACCGGAAGGGGCTTGCGGTTATTTCTATGCTTGAAATCGTCGAATGACGGATGCTTATTTTCAGGGTGGACTGGAACAGAGTCGCTGACAGTGCCGACTGAGTCTGTCGAGGCCAAATGAGGCTGGATAACTATTTGGTATGGCTCTGCAGACAGAGTTTGCTGTTGATACATCACCTCTCCGCGAAAAATCAAGGCATGGTCAGGGTGTTTCGTACGCCTTTAGCAGCTTTTTTTCCGCTCCGATGCTGCCCAGTATTTCCTGCAATTCACCCTTCCATGCTTCGGTTAGCATCTTGATTTCTTTATCCGCAGAAAGAGTTTTATGGATCAGTTCACCTTTTCGAAACTGTTCTTCTCGCGCCCACAGATCCTCATTTTCCTGTTTCATCAGGGTATCGGTTAGAGCCGCACGCACCTGTACAAGCTCAATGAGTCGATCCCATTCCGCTTGATTGGCAGCCTCCAGCATTTTCTGCGTAAGCCGCCATATTGCATCATATTGCTCAATTAATTCAGCACTACTCACACTCAGGCCTTGCCGTAGCTAACCGCCGAGTTACGCTGCGGCGGGGCACCATTGGCGACCTCGATGGGTTTTGACGGCAGTGGCTTTTGGCCAATCGCCGCCCAAGCACCCCTCAAATCTACCAGCAAGCGGCCGACTTCATCCAAGGCACCAATTTCATTTTTCATGTTTGCCATCAGTAAACGGTCGCACATGTAATCATATAAATCATTCAGGTTTTGAGCCATCTCTCCACCTGCCTTGATATCGAGGCTTAATTGCAGACCATCCTGAATAATTGCCATCGCCCTGGATATCGATGCACATTTCGTGATGACATCATTTTTTTGCATCGCCATTCGGGCCTTGGCCACCGATCTGACCGCACCATCAAAAAGCATGACAATCAATTGATGCGAAGAAACTCCATCCAGGTTGGCCTCAACACTGGCGTTAGAGTAGGCTTTCATGGCATCGCGATTCACGGCATTCATCAACTTATTCTCCATTTAATTTCTGCCATAAAAAATATTGGCTTACAAACTTGCCTTTATCCCAGGCAAATTAGCCAGCTGCTGGGTCAAGGCATCGCTGGTTGACTGCATCTGGCTCATCATGGTGTTCAATGCGGAAAACTGCTTGGTGTAGTTCGCCTGCAAACGGGCAAGCCGTATATTCAAAGCATCCCGGCTGCTACCAATATTCTTGACACTCTGATTCAAGCCTGCAGTACGGGATGCAATCACACCATCATTCGCAAGAAATTTACTGAGCAGGCCATTCAGTTGATCCGCATAGCCGCGAGTGAATGTCACCGTTCCGCGATCACCTGTAGCGCCCCCAAGAATCTGGATTTGCAGGCCGCTCGCCGAAGTGCCGATTGCACCAGACAATGTCTGGACACCGCCTTCCGCAGTAGCGCCACCTATCGTCCCCGCCGCTGACGAACTAGCGGTGCCGAGGTTGCTCGCATTAATGGCATAAGTACCGGTCTGAGTATTCGCTGAGGAACTCACGAATTTGATCTGACTATCGGAGGGACTACCTAGCGCCGTAAAAATACCGGCGATATCCTTAAAATTCGTATCGATTGCATTCTGTAACTTGTTGGCATCCAAAGACAATGAACCGTCTTTCTGCGTCTTAATGCCAATCGAATACAGTGTGGTATTGGTACCGGTCAAACCGCTGATGGGAGTGACCATCATGCTACGCATCTGACCCATGATCGTACGCACGGAGGAATCACTCTGCAGGATACCTGCTGTTTTGGTCGCGGGGTCATAGGCGGACAAGCTATTGAGCGTATTGTTCATATCGTTAAACGCTGTCACGAAGCCCTGCACCGACGACTTCATGGTCACCGTATCACGAGCCACACTCAGCGTAGATGTACCGGCCTTCTGCAACTTCAGTGAGACTCCTTGCAGTACATCGTCCACCGTGTTGGTCGTCTTGCTGACGAACACACCATCCACTTTCAGTTCGGCATTTTGAGCAGTGGCTACCTCAGACATGTTCTGAGTGCCAGTCGGATCGTTCGCCAGCAAATTTGACAATGCGGCATCGCCGCTAACGCTAATTTTCAAGCTCTGTGTCTTGCCGCTGGAGATGGAGCTCAGCACCAGACGATAAGGGGAATCGCCTCCATCGTTAACGATCGAGGCGGTAATGCCGACATTCCCGCCATTGATGGCATCGCGAATACCTTCAAGCGTATTGTGTGCGCTGTCGATGGTAATAGTTTTAATCGCATTACTGCTGGCAAAGGTCACACCTGGGCCGGCATATTTACCGGTAACCGCATCGAATGTAGGTGTAGCTGCATCAGTAATGGTGCCGAAATCGAAACTGATCGTGCCGACGCCAATTTCTGAAACCGCGTTGGACTGGCCTGGCGCAACCAATTTCTGCGCTTGCGCGAGCTTTAGCACCTCAATCGAATGACTGCCAATCGCAGCCGAGTCCGAGGCACTTGCGTCCATAACCGTGGGGTCAGTTGAATTTGCCGTATTGGAGTTGAATTTAGCGGGATCGTTCAAGCTTTGAACCGCCGTTTGAAACTTTGCAACAGCACTCTTGATGCTGCCGAAGGCCGAGATTTTGGCCTGATAATTAGCCTCTTTCGTGTTCAGAGCAACCAGTGGTTTCTGCTCCACCTGCATTAACTGGCTGACGATGCCGGCTACATCGAGACTTGAAGCTGAAACGGCCATGATTGCCTCCTTGCGTGAACAACTGTCTTGCTATAGTGCGGGCTGAGCACTCTACTTAAAGGACCTCAATTCTACATCTTAAATGTAAAGCATACTCGCCGTCATGCCTTCTGGCGGATAATCAAGCCCTGCAAGGTATCGATCGACTTGGCAATAGACAATATCTCTTCAGTAGGAAATTGACGGATGACATCACCGGTGACTTTGTCCATGACCTTGATCACGTTTATCTTGGTATCCTTATCAACAGTAAATTCAATATTCGATCCGTGCGGCATATTTTGCAACACCTGGTTCACGTTTTCCACTGCATTTTTTACTTGATCCTGCACAGTCGCCGAAGTTACCGACTGAACCGACTTCTCCTGTGCAACCACACTTGTGGCAGATTGCGGGACCGCTATTGACCTTGCCTTGTACGCCGTATCCGCTACATTACCACCTGACTGTATCCCACCATTAAGCTGAATATCCATGATACCTCCCCCATGGGAAATTCCCCTGCCAGCTTGAACCGGCAGGGGAATGGTTTACATTGAAATAACCACTTAACGCAACAGGGTCAACACTGAGTTAGGCAACTGGTTCGCCTGAGCCAACATCGCTGTGCCCGCTTGCTGCAGGATCTGGTTACGGGTCAACTGAGCGGTTTCTGCCGCATAGTCCGCATCCTGAATCCGGCTACGCGCAGCAGACAAGTTTTCCGATGAAGCTGTCAAACTGGCTACCACACTCGTAAAGCGGTTTTGCAACGCACCCATGCTGCCACGAATGGTGCTGACCTGGCTCAACGCGCCGTCGATCAGCGAGATCGCGTTGTTCGCGCCAGATACCGTGGTGATATCCACTCCGGCAATCGTGGTCAGGCCAACACTGGCAGCGCTCAATCCTGCTGCGCCAGGCGAGGTGCCGCCGATGCTGAAGGTGTTGGCGGAATTGAGCGACAACGTGCCTTTGGTGCTGTTAGCAGCATAAACCCCGCTGGTGCCAGCCGTATCGACGCTGGCCACGGCACCGGCAGTGCCTAGGGTAACCGGCTCAGTCGGCGCGGCCACAACTCCGGTACCCCCGTACAGGGTATTAGTCACGGTAAGCGCACCGGCGGTTCTGGAGGTGAAGCCCACTGTGCCGTTGCCGGCAGCCTGTTGTGCGGAAATTGCCGAGGCCAGATTGGTCGCAGTCAGAATATCGTCATCAGTCGCAGCCGTACCACCAGTGCCCAACTTGACCTGGATGTTGCCGGCGGTGGCAGGGCCGCTTGCATTATGTGCGGTGAATTCATAGGTCAGACCGCCGACTTTCAGCGTGTCGCCAATCGCAACGCCTGCACCCACCGTGGTTGAAGCCCAGGAGCTGGCATTAGCGGTTGCCGCAGCCGTCGCCAAACCATCCGCGAAACCAGTCGATTTTACGTTGCTCTTTGCTGTCAGAATCGCATCAGTTGTCACACCCGTAATGGTGAATGCGTTCGTTACCGTGGAATTCAAGGCGAGCGCGGCACGAACGTTAGCGCCTTGAGTAGAAGCTGCGGAATCAGTAGCGATCTGAATGTTGGTCGCACTATTGGCGGCCGCGCTGTACGTGAAGGTAACGCCAGCCACAGTCAGAGTGTCGGTAATCGCGGCAGTACCCGTGGAAGTATTGGTCACGACCTGGCGTGCGCCACTGGAGACCGTGATGACGCTGTTGCCGAAGGCCTTGGTAGCACCCGCCAATTCGAGGCCGGTGGCATTCTCTACGCGGGTGGCGCCGTCAGCCGTAGTGGCAGCATTGGTGGTGATGTCGATGGTTTTGCCGGTGTTGGAACTTAGCGTCAGTGCGCCGGTACCGCCATTTGCCGCTGCTGTCACGCCGGTCTGAGCTGATACGGCATTGATCGCGGCAGCGACGTTGGCGCCCTGGGTCGCGACATTACTGGAACCAGCCACTGCGCCGACGCTCACACCGTTG
This sequence comes from Sulfuricella denitrificans skB26, assembly GCF_000297055.2. Taxonomy (NCBI): domain Bacteria; kingdom Pseudomonadati; phylum Pseudomonadota; class Betaproteobacteria; order Nitrosomonadales; family Sulfuricellaceae; genus Sulfuricella; species Sulfuricella denitrificans. Next base: position 1,667,091 of record NC_022357.1, read on the forward strand.
ATCACCAGATCGCCGGATTGCAGCGTCTGATTGCGCAGCAAGGCGTTAGTACTGGTAACCGAGGTCGCGGCAGACGCAACCACACCGGTCTTGGAGGACACACTATTAATGGAAGCGGCAATCGCTTCGGCCGAACCGGATGTTGAACTGCCGACATCCTGACCGTTCAGGGTCAACTGACCTGCTGTTAGGGCTGTGCCAGTTACTGCAGTAATACTGTTGCTGGTAACCTGATATGAGCCAAGCGCCGTTGTTTGCGAATTGCCTGTGCTCGCAGTAATGGTCTGATTGGCATTCGCGCCAACCTGGAATTGGGAAGCAGTAAAGGTGCCATCCAAAATATTCTGGCCGTTAAATTGGGAGGTGGTCGCCACGCGCTGGATTTCCGCCAGCAACTGCACTACCTCAGCATTCAGCGAAGTACGATCTGACGCAGTGTTGGTCGAGTTGGCAGACTGCACGGCCAGTTCGCGGATACGCTGCAGGTTATTTGTTACCTCGGCCAATCCGCCTTCTGCGGTTTGCGCCAGGGAAACGCCGTCGTTGGCGTTACGTGCAGCCTGGTTCAGGCCGCGAATCTGGGAGGTCATCCGGTCGGAAATCGCCAAGCCGGCTGCGTCGTCCTTGGCGCTGTTAATACGCAAGCCGGAAGACAAGCGCTGCAAAGACGTTTGCAACGCGGCCTGGGACGTATTCAGATTGCGCTGCGCATTCAGCGAGGCAATGTTGGTATTGATAATTTGGGGCATTTTATGTCTCCTTGGTAGGGTAGTTTAACTGCTGGCGTTGTCGCCTCCGACTTTGGTTGCCCTAAATAATCAGAGCCACTTAATCCGCTGTCAGTACCTTTATCGGGTCACCATGAGAAAACTTTAATATTTTTTAAACAATTTTTCCGCCCAATTGGCTGCACTGTCACCTTCCCCTAAAGCTAGATGCCTCCTAGACGCGAACATTCCTACAGCAACACATACGAGTCTGAGAGACACAGCGTCGAATTAAACTGAACACTGAATCAAGCGAATTGAAGAAACAATACTTCTGCAAATTGCATGAATTCCTTTTGCGCTCACCGTAACAAGTGTTCCGCTGCTATTATTCACTCTACATCAAGTGCCTGGAATTTCTTTAACCAGAACGCTGAAAGTTGAACTTGTTGGCAGGAAAGGGTAATCACGGGAATGAATCAAGGAACGAATGCCGAAACAGCGATGTTGGATCCGGCTCAGCAACAAGCTATTCAAATGGCCATACAGCAGGCTGTTGCTCACCACCAAACCGGTCGGTTGCAGGAAGCCGAGCATCTTTACCGTGCTATCCTGCAGATACAGCCACGACACCCGGATGCCAACCACAATCTAGGGGTGCTTGCAGTACAAATGCAACAGCCTGCTGCGAGCTTGTGTTACTTCAAGACCTCACTGGAATCCAACCCGGAAAATGAGCGTTACCTGCTGAGTTACATCGATGCGCTAATTCAATCCGGAGAAATATCTAGCGCGCGCCAGTTGCTGGCACAATCCAAGCAGCATGGGTTGCATAGCGAGGCGCTGGAAGCGTTAGCGATTCGGCTGGCAGATGTAAAGGCGGATGAGCCCGCCCCCAACCCCAGCCCGGGATACCGCCTAAACGTGCCAAACCAGCCAAAAAAACCAACTCACACAGAGGAGTAGAGCCGAACAGGCAAGAAATCAATGAATTAGTAGCGCTGTTTAGCCAAGGCCGCCACTCCGAAATGGAGGCGGTAGCCCGGGATTGGACGATGCGGTTCCCCAGGTATGGGATAGGCTGGAAGGCTCTGGGAACAGCACTATCAGGTCAGGGGAAAAGTTCCGAGGCATTGGATGCTTTACAGAGGGCAATTGCGCTATCAAGGGATGATGCGGAAGCACATAGCAACCTTGGCAATGCGCTGAAGAATCTGCGTCGTTTTAGCGAAGCCGAAACCAGCTACCGGCAGGCGATAAAAATCAGGCCGAACTTCGCCGAAGCGCAATGCAACCTGGGTGTTGTTCTCGTCGAACAAGGCCGGTTAAGTGAAGCTGAAGCTAATTTACGTCGAGCGCTGGAGATCAAGCCCAACCACGCTGATGCGCACAACAATCTTGGCATCGCGCTGATGAAGCAGGAGCGACTATCGGAAGCAGAGCCATGCTTTCAGCAGGCGCTTAAAATCAAACCAGACTACCATGAAGCGCTCAACAATCTAGGCTCTCTTTTAACTGAACAGGGATTGCTGGCCGAAGCTGAAATCAGTTGCGTGGAAGCGCTGAAAATCAAACCAGATTATGTTCCGGCACTGAGCAACCTGGGTGTCTGCCTGCAACAGCAAGGCAGATTAGCTGAATCCGAAGCCTGTTTTCGTCGCGCGCTTGAAATCAAGCCGGATTCGGCTGAGGCGCTTTGCGGCCTGGGCATCACCCTCAACGACCAGGGCCGTTTTCCCGAAGCAGAAGCCAACCTGCGTCGCGCACTGGAAATCAAGCCGGATTATGTTGATGCCCACAGCAACCTGGGGATGATTTTGGAAAAACAGGGCAGGATCGATGAGGCGATCGCAAGCTATAACCGGGCGCTGGAACTCGATCCTGACAATCCTGACATACTTAACAATTTTGGCTTGGCCCTGCAGGATCAAGGGCGACTTGAGGAGTCCATTCCCTTGATGCGCCACGCCCTGAAATCAAAACCAGGCCATCTGGCAGCGCAGAACAATCTGCTGTTCGGATTTAATTATCATCCCGACCTGAGCGCGGAAGAAATTTTTCGGGCATACCAGGAGTACGACACCCAAACAGGGTTGCCGCTGCGCTCGACCTGGCTTCCTCATCGCAACGACAAGAACCCTGCCCGCCGTCTGAAGATAGGTTACGTCTCTCCCGACTTTCGCCAGCATGCCGTTCGAAACTTCCTGGAGCCACTACTGGCATGGCATGACAAGTCCTCGGTGGAGGTCTACGCCTATGCAGAGCTGACCCAGGAAGATGACGCCACCACCCGCTACCGAAGTTATGTAGATCATTGGATACCTACCAAAGGCATGAACGACGAAGCGCTTGCGCAGCGTATCCGTGACGATGGTATCGACATATTGGTCGAACTGGCGGGACATACCGCGAGTAATCGACTGACTGTCTTTGCCCGAAAACCGGCCCCTGTTTCATTAAGCTGGATGGGCTATGGCTACACTACGGGTCTGAGCGCAATCGACTACTACCTTACCGATGCTGTCAGCGCTCCATTGGGCAGCGATAGCCTATTTGCCGAGCAGCCTTGGAGGCTGGAAAACCCACCTCATGCCTATCGACCAGCCGTAGACATGGGTGAGGTTGGCGATCTGCCAGCACAACAACGCGGTTACATTACATTTGGCACCCTGACCCGCTCGATACGTATCAATCACCGCACGATACGGGTGTGGTCGGAGATCCTCAAAGCCATGCCAAACTCACGCCTTGTCATCGACAGCCGCAACTTCAAAGACCCCTTGATGCAGGAACGGATGGCTACCAGATTTGAGGAACATGACATAGCTCGAGAGCGGCTGGAAATCGGCTATCATAGCCCTCCCTGGGATGTATTTCGGGGCATCGACATCGGCCTGGATTGTTTCCCCCACAACTCCGGCACTACCCTATTTGAATCGCTCTATATGGGCGTACCCTACATCACGTTGGCGGGGCGGCCTTCAGTCGGACGGTTGGGCAGTAGCATCCTTCAAGCGGTAGGCCACCCGGAATGGATTGCCGAGAGCGAAAATGAATATATCACCAAGGCAGTCAAGCTGGCTGGCAATTGGGATCACCTGGCAAGCATACGCTCGCAATTACGAACAGAAATGGATAACAGCCCGATCAGGGACGAGGCCGGTTTTGCGCGCAAGGTAGAGAATGCGTATCGGCAAATGTGGCAACATTGGTGTGAGTTACCGTCGGATCACTAGACCGTCGCTCAATGGGAAACATCGGTACCACCGGGCGAACTGTGACGAACATCGAGTGTAGATGTGTTGCCGTGTCCGAAGATGGCTATAAAATTTCATATGGATGACAAAACATGAAGGCGATCATACTTGCGGGTGGGTTAGGGACAAGGATAAGCGAGGAGACATCGGTCAAGCCCAAGCCGATGATAGAAATCGGCGGTCGGCCTGTGTTGTGGCATATCATGAAACTGTACTCGACCCACGGCATCAATGATTTTGTGGTTTGTTGCGGCTACAAAGGCTATGTCATCAAGGAATATTTTGCCAATTATTTTCTGCACATGTCAGATGTAACTTTCGACATGCAGAACAACCAGATGGAAGTGCATGAACGACACGCCGAGCCGTGGCGTGTCACGCTGGTGGACACCGGTGACGACACCATGACGGGCGGGCGGTTGAAGCGTGTTGCTCAATATATCAAAGACGAAGAAGCATTTTGTTTTACCTATGGTGACGGCGTAGCGGATGTGGATATCTCAGCATTGGTAGCCTTTCACCGGCAGCACGGTAAGCATGCGACTGTGACAGCAGTTCAGCCGCCCGGACGTTATGGTGCGTTAGCCATGGATGGCGGTTCAGTGCGCGGCTTTATTGAAAAGCCGCAAGGTGACGGCGGCTGGATTAATGGCGGATTTTTTGTATTGTCGCCAGCCTGCCTTGACCTTGTTATCGATGACACCACATCCTGGGAGGGTGCGCCGCTCAGCCAGCTTGCAACGCAAGGCGAGCTAATGGCATATGAACACAATAGGTTCTGGCAGCCAATGGATACGTTACGCGACAAAAATCACCTGGAAAATCTTTGGCAAAGTGGCAAGGCTCCATGGAAAGTGTGGAAATGAATCCAAATTTCTGGCGTGGCAAGTGCGTGTTTATCACCGGCCATACCGGATTCAAAGGCGGCTGGCTATCGCTATGGCTGCAATCCATGGGTGCGGAAGTACATGGCTACGCGCTTAACCCGCCAACAGAGCCCAATCTTTTTACCGTAGCGGAGGTTGGCAAAGGCATGGCGAGCAGCAAAATTGCGGATATCCGCGATGCCGACAAACTCAGCCGTGCCATGCAAGTGGCTCACCCGGAAATTGTATTTCATCTGGCTGCCCAACCTTTGGTACGTTACTCTTATGTTCACCCTGTAGAGACCTACGCGGTAAATGTGATGGGAACGGTGCATATGCTCGAAGCCGTACGTGCCACATCCAGCGTGAAGGCGGTTGTGAATGTCACCACAGACAAATGCTATGAAAACCGCGAGTGGATATGGGGTTACCGCGAGATTGAAGCCATGGGGGGATTTGACCCATATTCGAGCAGCAAGGGCTGTGCCGAATTAGTGACCGCCGCCTATAGACGATCTTTCCTTGAATCAGCATGCATCGCGCTGGCGAGCGCACGGGCGGGGAATGTGATTGGTGGCGGCGACTGGGCGGCAGACCGATTGATCCCGGATTTTCTACGCGCCCTGGATGCAGGCGAAACATTAAAGTTGCATTCCCCTCTATCCACGCGCCCATGGCAGCATGTACTGGAGCCGCTGTCAGGCTATTTGATGCTGGCGGAACGGCTTTATACGGATGGCGCCATTTTTGCCGAGGCCTGGAACTTTGGTCCTTCAGATGAGGGTGCCCGCACAGTGCAATGGATTGTCGAATGCCTGGCAGAAATGCGCAAAGACCTAAACTGGCAATGCGACCAATCATTGCAACCGCATGAAGCACGCTATCTCAAGCTGGATAGCAGCAAGGCACACCACCAGTTGAACTGGCGGCCACGCTGGCAATTGCGGACTGCCTTGCAAAAGACGATGGAATGGCATGAAGCGTGGCGTAAGGCCGAAGACATGAGATCTGTCACAATGGCACAGATCAGTAATTACCATTCCTTGACGCAGAACGCTTAACTATGCAGCGCTTTGATTTTATTCCAACCCCCTTGGTGGGCCTTATGGTGGTGCAACGTAAGGTAATAGAAGATTATCGAGGCCTTCTGTCACGCCTTTATTGTGTCGAAGAATTTTGTGCAGCCGGCATTAATAAACCTATTGCCCAAATCAATCATACGATCACCCACAATAAAGGCGCGGTGCGTGGCCTGCATTTTCAGCATCCACCTCATACCGAGACCAAGCTGGTAAGTTGTTTAACGGGCGCAATATGGGATGTGGCAGTTGATTTCCGGCGCAACTCACCAACTTTCCTGCAATGGCATGGTGAAACTCTCTCTGCCGAAAATCGCAAGAGTTTGTTCATTCCTGAAGGCTTTGCCCATGGTTTCCAAACACTGACTGAGGATTGCGAGCTTATTTATTTGCATACAGCCGCTTATCGTCCCGATGCAGAAGGTGCGCTGAACGTGGCAGATCCAAGGCTAAATATTACTTGGCCTTTGCCGATAGACGATCTTTCCGAGCGAGACCGCAATCATTCATTTATCGGTTTGGATTCACAAGGAATTGTTTTATGAAATGCCGGCACTGCCAGACTGAACTGACGTTGCCGTTCATCGACCTGGGAGCGGCGCCACCGTCCAACGCCTACCTCACTTCACAGACCTTGCATGCGCCAGAAAAATATTTTCCATTGCGCGTGTTGGTGTGTACCGAATGCTGGCTGGTGCAGACCGAGGATTACGCAGGTGCAGACGAACTGTTTTCCGCCGATTACGCTTACTTCAGCTCCTTCTCAACGACCTGGTTAAACCACGCTGAAGAGTATGTGGCGGATATGGTGCAGCGTTTTGGTCTGAATGGGAATTCCCGTATTGTCGAAGTGGCGGCAAATGATGGCTATCTGCTTCAATACGTCAAAGCACGTAATATCCCTTGCCTTGGGGTGGAACCTACCGCCGGCACAGCTGGCGCTGCGCGGAAAAAAGGTATTGAGATCGTCAAGGCTTTTTTCGGTGTTCGCCTCGCCCGCGACCTTGTAGGTCAAGGAAAGCAGGCTGACCTGACTGTAGCCAACAACGTGTTGGCCCACGTACCGGACATTAACGATTTTGTTGCCGGCTTCAGCCTTCTGCTTAAACCGGCGGGAGTCTCCACCTTCGAGTTTCCTCACCTTCTGCGACTAGTGTCCGAAAATCAGTTCGACACCATTTACCATGAGCACTACTCCTACCTTTCATTGACTACAGTAAAACGCATCTTCGAGCACAACGGGTTGAGTGTATTTGATGTGGAGGAGTTGCCAACCCACGGTGGCAGTCTGCGTGTATACGCACAACGCAGCGATTCTGGGGTGCGTAAACAAAGTCCGAATGTGGCAGCGATTTCGGCATATGAAGCAGCGGCAGGCATGATTGACAAAGCGTTTTATGCGGGTTTTCAAACCAAAGCAGATCACATAAAAAATGATTTTTTGGCTTTTTTGATTGACGCTAAGCGCGCTAATAAAGCAGTCGCGGGGTATGGTGCAGCCGCCAAGGGGAACACCCTTCTAAATTATGCGGGTGTTCGATCGGACTTGCTGCCTTACGTTGTGGATCGCAACCCCGCCAAGCAAGATAAATTCTTGCCTGGTTGCCGTATCCCGATTGTTGCCGAAGCGCATTTGCAACAAACCCAACCAGATTATGTGGCAATACTGCCGTGGAATTTACGCGAGGAGGTGATGGCGCAACTGGCTTATATCCGCGAATGGGGCGGACAGTTTGTTACGTCAGTGCCTGTTTTGGAGATTAAATGAAGTCGCGCATTTTCTACACCAAGCCTTCCATCACCGAGTTGGAAGTTCACTATGCAACTGATGCTGCTGCCAATGGCTGGGGAGAAAAATGTTACGAGTACATCAGTCGCTTTGAAGAGGCATTCAAAACACACTTGGGTGTCAATTACGCCATCGCCACATCAAGCTGCACCGGGGCACTTCACATGGGCATGGCTGCGATAGGCATCGGCCCAGGTGACGAAGTCATTATGGCTGACACCAACTGGATTGCGACGGCCTCACCGATCGTTCATTTAGGCGCAAATCCTGTTTTCGTCGACATTCTTCCAGATTCCTGGTGCCTTGATCCTGAGTTGGTCGAACAAGCTATTACACCTCGTACCAAGGCAATTATCGCCGTCCATTTGTATGGGAATCTTTGTGAGATGGGTAAACTCCTCGCCATAGGAGAAAAACATGGCATTCCAGTCATTGAGGACGCCGCTGAAGCGATTGGCTCTATCTACCATGGCAAACGCGCAGGGTCGATGGGCAAGTTCGGTACCTTCTCGTTTCACGGCACCAAAACGCTTACAACTGGTGAAGGTGGGATGTTTGTCACCAACGACCCAGAACTATACGAACACATGCTCACACTGAGCAATCATGGGCGAGCACGAGGACAGACCAAGCAGTTTTGGCCAGACATGATTGGCTTTAAGTACAAGATGTCGAACATCCAGGCGGCGATAGGCTGCGCACAGATTGAGCGCATCGATGAATTAACGCGGCGCAAACGCGAGATTCTTTCTTACTACCGCGATCACTTGGCTATTCTTCCCGGTCTATCCATGAATCCAGAACCAGCAGGTACGGTCAATGGAGCCTGGATGCCAACTGTGGTATTCCATCCAGAAACAGGCATAACCTGTGAAAGCCTGCAAGCGGCCTTTACAGCGGAACACATTGATGCAAGAGTGTTTTTTCACCCCCTGTCGAGCCTGCCGATGTTTGAAGATCAACCGCAAAATCGGTTGGCATGGAATCTTCCAGGCAGGGCGATCAATTTGCCAAGCTTCCATGAAATGGACTTCTCTCAACAGGATCGTGTGATCAATGTCATGACGAAAATACTGGATGGAAATTTGCAATCATGATGAACTTCGAAGAGATAAAAAAATACTGGGAAGATCGCGCAGCCGGGGATTCCAGCGCACAATCGACCACGCAAGATTTTTATCTTCGAGAGATCGAATACAACGTTTTACTCGAGAAAATTCAAAAATATTCACCTGACTCTGTGGCCGACGTAGGCTGTGGGGATGGACGAACAACTGCACGGCTTGCGGGCAAACTCCCAAATGTCCTTTTTTCCGGATTCGACTATTCATTATTCATGGTTGAGAATGCCCGTCACAATTCCCTAACTGAAGAATTATCAAACATTCAGTTTGATCAGCTGGATATATGTGCAGGACTGAAAGAGACTTTTGACCTGATATACACAACCAGATGCCTGATTAATCTTCCATCCTGGGATCTTCAGAAAATCGCCATCGATAACATTCATGGCGCTTTATCAATCGGTGGCGTTTATTTGATGGTTGAAAATTTCATTGAGGGTCAAAAAAATTTCAATCAAGTAAGAAAAAACTATGGCTTATCGGAAATTCCGATAAGAGAGCACAACTTCTTTTTCCAGAGAGATCGCCTTTTTGATTATATTGATGGCCGATTCAAAATTGATGAGGAAGTTAATATAAGTAGCACCTATTACTTAATGAGCAGGGTAATTTACTCAAAAATTTGTGCGGAAACAGGTCAGCAACCAGATTATTTTGACGATCACCACCGGTTTGCAGCTGGCCTTCCTTTTGCGGGAGAGTTTGGCCCTGTTCGTCTGATTTGCCTGAAAAAGCTATAAGGATTTATCAATGAACCATCAAGATCTAGTCACATCAAACATTAAACAATTGGGTTCAGACACCAACCTTTGTAAAGACTCAGTAGCGTGGATTCGCGACAGCGCCAAACATAACTATTCATATAACTTCTCATGGCAAGGCCGTCCCATCATCCAGTACCCTCAGGACATGGTGGCCATGCAGGAACTGATCTGGTCAATCAAACCAGATCTCATCATTGAAACAGGGATTGCGCACGGAGGGTCGCTCATATTTAGCGCTTCCATGCTGGCAATGCTGGATATGTGTGATGCCATCGAGGCAGGTGAGAAACTCGACCCGAAAATCTCTAATCGCAAGGTGCTGGGCATCGATATCGATATCCGGGCTCATAACCGAGCCGCCATCGAGGCGCATCCCATGGCGTTGCGCATTCAGATGATTCAGGGTTCCAGCATCGCACCAGAAGTTATCGAACAGGTTAAAGCGATTGCGAAGGATTACCAGCGCGTCCTGGTTTTTCTAGACTCCAACCATACCCACGATCACGTCTTGGCGGAGCTGGAAGCTTACGCACCCTTGGCATCGGTTGGCAGCTATTGCGTAGTGTTTGACACCATCATCGAGGATTTGCCCATGGACATGTATCCCGACCGCCCTTGGGGGCCTGGAAACAACCCGAAAACCGCAGTATGGGAATACTTGAAAACTCATCCCGAATTTGAGATCGACAAAAGCATTCCCCATAAACTGCTCATTACCGTGGCGCCAGATGGATATTTGAAACGAGTGAGCCTACCTTGATTTCTTGGATTTGCATCCGCCGGACAGTTGCTTCACTGGTCACGCCTACTCAGCAATTGGCCTATTATCGGGGAACAATTCCTCGACAAATCCAAACTGACTCATATCCCTGATCCGCATCGGATACAGTATGCCCTGCAAATGGTCGCACTCATGCTGCACCACCCGCGCATGGAAACCGCTCACGGTGCGGTCTATCGGATTGCCGAACTGATCGAATCCCTGATAGCGCAACTGCTTGTAGCGGGGCACCAAGCCACGTAGACCCGGTATGCTCAGACACCCTTCCCAACCTTGATCCATTTCGTCGCCAAGCGGCGTTAGCGCCGGATTAATCAGTACTGTGTCCGGCACCAGTTCAGCATCCGGGTAGCGCGGGTTGGCGGCCACGCCGAAAATCACCACTTGCAGGCCGACTCCGATCTGTGGGGCGGCCAACCCTGCGCCGCTGAGGGCGTCCATGGTATCGCGCATGTCTTGCAACAGCTCGTGCAATTCGGCGGTATCGAATGCGACCACTGGCGCTGCCATCTCCAGCAACCGCGGGTCACCCATGCGTAATACGGTTTTAATCGCCATCCAGCCCCACCACGTGTTCCAGGATGAGTCGCACACGCTGCATGGCCTGATTCAGCACGACGTCGATTTCCTCGAAGCTGATGGCGTGCTTGCTGGTATTTCGCCCTGCGGCGTGATTGGCGACCACCGCAATGGCGGCATAACAAAGCCCCAACTCGCGGGCGAGCACTGCCTCCGGCATGCCGGTCATGCCCACCATGGTGGCACCGTCACGATCCAGACGGTTGATCTCCGCCGCTGTTTCCAGGCGTGGCCCCTGCACTGCGGCATAGACGCCACCATCAATGACTTTCTCACCGGCCTCCGCTGCCGCCTGCATGCACTGCTGGCGCATTTTTTCGCAATAAGGCTTGGTAAAATCGACATGGGTGACCGATTTGCCATTTCCATCAAAATAAGTAGCCTTGCGCCCGTGGGTGTAATCGATGATCTGATCGGGAATGACAATGGAACCCGGCTCGTAATCCGGGTTGATTCCGCCGACCGTGGCGATCGACACGACATTCTTCACCCCTTGAGCCTGCATCGCCCACATGTTGGCCTGGTAGTTGACCTCGTGTGGAGGAATGGAGTGGCCGTAGCCGTGCCGTGCCATGAACACGACTTCATGATCCTTGATCTTGCCGAAAGTCAGCGCGCCGGATGGCTCGCCAAAAGGAGTGCGGATCACCTGCCGATGCGTAATCTCCAGATTTGCCAGCTGAGCCAATCCGGTACCGCCGATAATTCCTAACATAATAGTAACGTCCTGAGTTGAAAGCAGTCCTGAGTGCTGAGTAAAAGCAGTGCTGAATTCTGATTAAATTTGGCGCTTAATTGAAGACCTTAAACCACCGATTATTTTGCCAACTTCTTCTGCCAACAAACTGGCTTCATCAAATTCGGCTTCACTGATGTAACCAATATCCAACGCAATATATAGCTGGGACCTGACTTCTGCGCATGAACCCTTTGCGATCACCAAAAATTGGTGGAATTCTGGCAAGCCGCTACGCTCGAACCCTTCTGCGATATTGGACATCACTGAAACAGCAGCCCGCTGAATTTGACCCTTTAAACCATAATCCCGTGAAAATACTTCGCTCGCTGTAAGTAAATAAATTCGTTTCGTCAGTAAACGAGCCTTTTGCCACGCAACCAAGTCCTCGAACTTTTGAACTACCATGACACTCCCACCCTATCCAGTCCTGAGTCCTGAGTCCTGAGTCCTGAGTCCTGAGTCCTGAGTCCTGAGTCCTGAGTCCTGAGTCCTGAGTCCTGAGTCCTGAGTCCTGAGTCCTGAGTCCTGAGTCCTGAGTCCTGAGTCCTGAGTCCTGAGTCCTGAGTCCTGAGTCCTGAGTCCTGAGTCCTGAGTCCTGAGTCCTGAGTCCAAAGAATCATCGCGCAGCGACACCACGCACTCAGCACTTCCCACTCAGGACTCAGGACTGCTTTTCGCTCAGGACTCCTTGACCGCATATATCGCGGGCAAATTGCGCCATGCCCCGCGCACATCCATACCGAAGCCGAACACGTAACGATTGGGCAGGCTGATCCCGATAAAATCAGCCTGGATTGGCTTTGGCCGGCCTGTTACCTTGTCTGAAAATACGGCGCAGTGAAACGAGCGGGCTCCCAGTTCGAGCACCTTGTCGCGGATCGCCGCGAGGGTGTGGCCTTCATCCAGAATGTCGTCGAGCACCAGCACTACCCGCCCCGCCACATTCTCCTTGGGCATCACCTTCCATTGCAATGTGTTGCCCTGCGTTTCATTGCCATAGCGGCTGGCATGGATATAATCGAAATCCAGCGGAAAATTGAGCAGCGGCAACAACTGGCCGCTAAATACCACAGCGCCCCCCATCACGCTCAACACCAGCGGGTGAGATTCCCCAAGGGACGCGCCGATTTCACCGGCCATCCTTTTGACAGTGGCGGTGACTTCCTCGGCGGTACAGATTTGCTCTGCCCCATCCAGAATATCCAGTGCTTCTTGCGCCGAAATCATTATTTTAGTTCAAGAGAAGAAAGATAATTCCGGAATTCGCCGTTCACTTCCGGATGCTTCAGGGCAAACTGTATGGTTGCCTTGAGATAGCCGATCTTGCTGCCACAGTCGTAACGGGTGCCCTTATACGCGTAGGCCAGCACCTGCTCCTGCTTGAGCAGCGAGGCAATGCCGTCGGTCAGTTGGATTTCGCCACCCGCACCGGCCTGTACCTTCTCAAGATGCCTGAAAATGCGGGGCGTCAGAATATAGCGCCCCACCACACCCAGCGTGGAAGGCGCTTCCTCAGGCTTAGGCTTCTCAACGATACCATTCATCTTGTAGATACCATTATCGAGTTCTTTGCCATCAACTATGCCGTACGCCGAGGTTTCCTCGCGCGGCACTTCCTGCACCCCGATCACCGAGCTGTGATAATGCGCATACAGGTCAACCATCTGCTTCAACACGGGCGGCTCGCCATCGAGCAGATCGTCAGCCAGGATTACCGCAAACGGTTCATTCCCTACCACCTGCTTGGCGCACAACACGGCATGCCCCAAACCCAGCGCCTCGGATTGGCGAATATAGACGCACGTCACGTTGGGAGGAATAATGCTGCGCAGTATCTCAAGAATTTTGGTCTTGCCGCGCGCCTCAAGCTCTGCCTCCATTTCATAGGCCTTATCGAAATGGTCCTCGATGGCGCGTTTGCTACGTCCAGTGACGAAAATCAGTTCGGTAATACCCGCTGCCACGGCCTCCTCGACCGCATACTGGATCAACGGCTTGTCCACGATCGGCAGCATTTCCTTCGGGCTGGCCTTGGTTGCCGGCAAAAAACGTGTACCCATACCCGCAACCGGAAAAACTGCCTTGGTGATTCTTTCCGTGCCGACTCCCCCAGAAACTCTTCTTTCCATGCTTACTCCCCCAACATTTCTTTTAATTGAATTTCATCCAGCACAAGCACGCCCAACTCCTGCGCTTTGATGAGTTTGCTGCCCGCCTCTGCGCCGGCAACCACAAAATCCGTCTTCTTCGACACGCTACCCGTTACTTTGCCACCCAAAGCCTCGATTCTTTCCTTGGCTTCATCCCGTGTCAAGTTCGGCAAGGTTCCGGTCAGCACAAAGGTTTTTCCGCTGATCGGGCTGGTGCTGACAGGCGACCCTGCACCCTCCTCCCAGTGCACACCGGCGGCGACAAGTTGGGCGATCACCTCGCAATTGTGTGGCTCAACAAAAAACTGGACGATACTCTGTGCCACCACCGGCCCCACATCCGGCACCTGTTGCAGCGCCCCATCATCTGCAGCCATCAGGGCGTCGAGGCCGCCAAAATGGCGCGCCAGATCCTTGGCAGTCGCCTCGCCCACGTTGCGGATACCGAGGGCGAAAATGAACCTCGCCAGGGTGGTTTTCTTGCTGGCCTCGATCGCCGCCAGTGTATTGCTCGCGGATTTTTCCGCCATACGGTCAAGATTGGCCAGGGTGTTCATGCTCAGTTTATACAGGTCGGCCGGGGTGTGGATCAGTTCCTTGTCCACCAGTTGATCCACCAGCTTGTCGCCCATGCCCTCGATATCCATGGCACGGCGACTGGCGAAGTGAAGGATAGCCTGCTTGCGTTGCGCCGGGCAGAACAGCCCGCCGCTGCAACGCGCCGCCGCCTCATCCGGCAGGCGGATGACATGGGAGCCGCATACCGGGCACACCGGATATAGTTCCAGCAAACTGAATTCCTGCGCGCCGGCATGACGGTTCCCCGGCACCACGCCCACTACCTCCGGAATGACGTCGCCGGCGCGACGCACGATCACAGTGTCGCCAATGCGCACATCCTTGCGGCGAATTTCGTCCTCATTGTGCAGCGTGGCGTTGGACACCATCGCCCCGCCAACAAAAACCGGCCTCAACCGCGCCACCGGGGTCAATGCGCCAGTCCGCCCTACCTGCACGGTTATCCCCAGCAGTTCGGTCATCGCTTCCTGTGCCGGGAATTTGTGAGCAACGGCGAAGCGCGGCGCACGCGCGACGAACCCCAACCGCTCCTGGCTATCCAGGTCGTTGACCTTGTACACCACGCCGTCGATATCGTAAGGCAAACTATCGCGCCTGGCGCCGATCATGCGATAGTACTCCAGCAGGCCATCAACCCCCTGCACCACCTTGCGCTCACGGCAAACCGGCACTCTCAGGCTTTCCAGGTAATCCATGACAGCACTTAGTTTACGTGGCAAATTCACCCCTTCGACACTACCCAGACCGTAAGCAAAGAAGGTCAACGGACGCGTGGCCGTAATGCGTGGATCGAGCTGGCGTAGCGAACCGGCGGCGGCGTTGCGCGGGTTGGCGAATTCCTTTTCGCCCTTATCCCGCTGCTGGCGGTTAAGCTTTTCGAAGTCTGCCTTGAGTATCAGCACTTCACCTCGCACTTCCAGCAGTTGCGACGGATTTGTCGTATGCAGCCGCAGCGGAATGGCCTTGATCGTCCGCAAATTGGTGGTCACATCCTCACCAGTGTAGCCGTCGCCCCGCGTCGCGCCTTGAAGCAGGATGCCGTTTTCATAGATCAGACTGATCGCCAGACCGTCGAATTTGGTGTCTACCGCATATTCCACCCTCTCAACACCGAGGCCCTCCCGCACGCGCCGGTCGAATGCCGCCACTTCCTCATCCTCGAACGCATTGTTGAGGGAAAGCATGGGCACGCGGTGAGTCAGTTGGGAAAATTCGGCTAGGGGGGTAGCGCCAATGCGCCGAGTGGGTGAATCGGGAGTAGCGAGCAGCGGATTTTCCGCTTCCAGCCACTCCAGTTCGCGGAACAGTTTATCGTACTCGGCATCCGGAATTTCCGGCTCATCAAGAACGTAGTATAGGTAGTTGTGCCGCTCGAGTTCCTCGCGCAAGAAACGGGCGCGGGCAACGATGTCGGCGGGTAAAACCATTCCAGTATTCATCCTGTGATGCTGTTCCCCCTCTCCCCTTGCGGGAGAGGGTTGGGGAGAGGGGTAAGAATTTTCATGCTTTATCACCCTTTCCATCACCCTCTCCCCCGCCCTCCCCCATCAAGGGGGAGGAGTGTGAGATGCTTCAAATGGGCGAGGGCGATGGATGTTTATGGATGACAGCATTTAGGAAAACAGCCTCAGCGCGCGGGCACTACCGCTCTTGATCTGTTGCGCCTCCATCCTTGCGTAAATGTCGGCAAGCTGCTGCTTGATCTTGGCGATTCCGGCATCGCTCAGCGGTCGGCGGTTATCGTCCACCACCTGCCCACCCAGAGAGGAGGCCATCTGCCTGGCTACCATCAGCATCTGGTTGAATACGCGCACGCCGTCGGCAACCTTGGGCACATCGAACAGAAAGGTGATGCCATGGGTGCTGAGCTGGCGGATGTTTTCTGCGGAGAACGGCGTCGGGTCCAGATTGGCCAGCGAGAACAAATCTGCACCATCGTCGTTGAAATAGTGGAACGCACCGTCCGACTGTAATTTCATTCCGGCCGCTTCAGCCATGGCCCTAACCTTGGTGGCAGCGAAGGCTTCGCCATTCTGCGTGATGATATTGGCGCCGATCAGCACGTCAACATCGGCACAGAACTGGTCAAGTGCAGCGGCGAGCGCCAACGCGGGCTGCCGTTTCGGGAATTCGGCGACCGCCACCAGTTCGTCTGCAACAGTTTGAACCTGGCTGCAAAAAGCAGCCAGATCAGAATCGAAAACAGGCCCGGTGCGATTCGCCAGCTGCAATGTCGCGGCAATATTAAGGTATTCCTCAGCACTTCCCTGCCCGACTTCTTCCCATCCGCCGGTCAGTGAATTCATGCCGAACCAGTGCGCACGTTTACCGAAATCGCCTTGGCGCTGTATCGCCTCATTGAGAGCAGCTGCACCAATCGATTCGCTCGGGTGAAGTTGAACCCGGTAATTGATGGTTTCATCCTGCGACACGACCGGTCTGTCTTCGAGCTGAGTGCTGAGAAGTGGCTTTGCCTTCTCTTCAGGCGATACAACTGCGGGGACGGGCTCGATTTGCTCAATGCTCACGTCGGCTGCCGCCAGCTCTTCAGCCGGCTCCACTGGCATCTCCTCCGGCGACATCGAAATAACCGGTTCGATCCGCGACTCATCGCGAAAATTGGCAACTTCGTGCGCATCCGTAGGGGTATCGGGTACTGTGTCGGCGCCGCCCTCAAGCAGCACATCCTCTTGCCTGGCGGGGAAAGCCTTCTCGGCAATGCGCCGATATTTCCTTTCCTGGTAACGGTTAAAACCGTACACACCGGCAACGATCAGAAGACCGATCGCCAGCAAACTGATCTGCAATTCGCTCATAAAATTTCCATTATTCTACAAAATCTATTGAACCGCGGAGGACGCAGAGGAATTCAAATGCTTGACGAAAAAACGCACTCGCTTAGCGGGAGACTTGGCACAACACGGCAATGACTTGTTTTTCCTCCGCGTCCTTTGCGGTAAACGCATTTTTTCGGGTTATTGCTGTGCAAATTATAACTCACGCCGGCACTTCATCCTTCATCCGCATTGCCTCTTCGATGTCTACCGCCACCACGCGCGACACGCCCATTTCCTGCATGGTGACCCCAACCAGTTGTTCCGCCATTTCCATCGTGATCTTATTATGGCTGATATAAACGAACTGGGTCTGTATCGACATTTTTTTTACCAGTTCGCAGAAACGTTCGGTATTTGAATCGTCGAGCGGTGCATCCACCTCGTCGAGCAGACAAAAGGGCGCCGGATTGAGCTGGAACAGGGAAAAAGTCAGCGCCAGCGCGGTCAGAGCCTTTTCTCCGCCGGACAGGAGGTGGATCGAACTGTTTTTCTTGCCCGGCGGCTGGGCGATGATCTGTATCCCGGCATCGAGAAGTTCCTCGCCGGTCAGCATCAGTCTGGCCTGGCCACCGCCGAACAACGATGGGAAAAGTTCGCCAAAATTGCGATTTACCTGATCATAAGTGCTTTGCAGGCGCTCCCGCGTTTCACGGTCGATGCGGCGGATCGCCTGCTCCAGGGTATCGATGGCCTCGTTCAGGTCTTTGGCCTGGGATTCAAGATAGCCGTTGCGCTCCCGGCTGCCTTGCAGCTCTTCCAGCGCAGCCAGGTTGACCGCGCCGAGCGCTTCGAGTTCCGCCGTGAGCCTGACGATCTCGCCCTGCAGGGCATTGGGCCTGAGGTTTTTCTCCATCGCTTGCACCAGTTCTGCCTCGTCGGCACCGGCTTCCCTGAGCAGGCCCTCGTATTGCTCCTGGCCAAGACGCGCCTCCTGTTCCTTGAGGCGCATCTCGCTGATCTGGTCGCGTAGCGGCTGCAGTTTCTGCTCGCTGCTCATGCGCTGCTGCTCCAGTTCGCGCAGAAGGTTAGCCGCTTCGGCCAGGGCGTCGCGCGCCAACGCCAGAGCCTTCTCTTTTTCCTGCTGCTGGCTTAGCGCCAGCTGTAGCGCATGACTTAACGGTTCCTCGCTGCCCCCCTGCTGCTCGGCGAGCAGGTTTTCAAGCTGGATGACCGCTTCTTCGGCCTGTTCGGCGAGCTGGGCGCTTGAAACCTCAAGCTCACCGATCTTGCTCTGACAGTTCTTCTCGACGAACACCGCCTCCTGTGCGGCACGCTCCGTCTGCCTTAGCGCTTCGCGTTGCCGGTTAAGATTTTGCTCGACACCGGAACGCTCCTGGCGAGTTTCATCCAACTGCTCGCGGAGCACCTCGGTCTGGTTGCGACCCAGTTTCAGGCTTTCCTCCGCCGCCGCAAGCTGCTCGCTTTCAGACTCAAGCTGTTCGGCGATTTCCACCTGTTCCACCGATATCCCTTTTTGACGCTGCTCGGCCTGCTGCCTGACCTGAACCAGCCGCTGCACCTCAAGCTGCAGGCGGTGCAGCTTCTGCTGCTCTTCACTCGTTACGCTGCGCAGCCGGGCAATCTCCTTCTGCTGCTGTGCCAGCGCAGAGTCGGCCTGGACCATCGCGGTTAGCCGCTGTCCCAGTTCTACCTGCTTCACTTCAAGATCCGCCTGCAACTGCTCGATTTCGCGCTGGCGTGCCAACACCCCGTGCAGCTCGCTTTGCGGCGCATGGAAACGAATGCTGTGGCGGGTAAAAACATGGCCCGCCCGCGACACCAGCATCGCCCCGCACGGCAGATTTTTACGCTGAGCAAAGCCATCGGCGGCGCTCTCGGTTACATAGATTTCAGCCAGCCAGTCGCCGAGGAATGCCGGGGCACCGCCATCCGCCAAGGAAACATGGCGGGACAGAAGGGTAAGTACCGCATCAGATACGGATTCATGCGCTCCACCAGATGACTCAAATGCCGTGACCGCCGCAGGCGGTGCATCCCCTAGCCATTCCTGCGCCTGCTCGATGTTTTCCAGCGCAATGCTATTCAGGCGATCGCCCAGCACGCTTTCCAGCGCATCCTCCCAGCCCGCTTCTATGCGCAGACTGCTCCACAGCCGCGGCAAGCTTTCCAGCTGGTGTTTTGCCAGCCACGCCTGCAATTTCTGGTTATGGTCAAGGCGGCTTTGCAGGTGTTTCAGGGCATTCAGCCGGGCCTCCAACTCGGTGGCCAGTCGCTGCTCCGCTTGCAGCCCGCCCCTGGCTTCATGTGCACCCTTTTCCAGTTCAGGCAGAACCGCAAGCAGCTGCGCCAATTCAGCCTGAAGCGTTTTGAACTGGCCCGCCACATCGGTAAGCTCAACCTCTTTCAGCGACAGCGCCGCAACATCGAAGCTCGGCAAGCTGCTGGCCTCCTGCTGCAAACGCTGCTGCCTGGCTTGCAGTTGCTGAACATTCCTTTGCGCATGTGTGCGATGGGTTTCCTCGATCTGCTTCGCCTGCTCGGCCTGAGCGAGGCCACGTTGCAGCTCGCTGTAGCGACGCTGGCAATCACGGAAACTCTCCTCGGCAAGTGGCAGATTGCAGCCCTCCTGCTCCAACTGTTCCTTGTTCTGCACCAAGCGCTCACCCGCCACTGCGAATTCGCCGCGCCAGTGTGCCAAGGCTGCGATTGCCTCGTCGCGCTGCCTTGCCAGGCGCTCGCCTTGTTCGCGCAGGGAAGAAGACTGTGCGGCCAGGCGCTGGCGGCTTTCACGCTGGTGCTGCAGGTTCTGCTCCAGTCTGGAAACCTCGGCATTGGCCGCATAAATACCGCCCTGCGCCTCATGCAGCGCATCGCTGGCCGCGTAATGGGCTTCCCGCGACTGTTCCAGCTGGCTCTCGGCCTGGCGCAGACATGCATTTTCAGCTTCCAGCTCATTGCTCAGGCGCGCCACTTCGCGCTGCCAGCGCTCGCACTGTGCCGCCGCCTCACGTTTTCTGAGCAAAGCCAGCAGGTTGTGCGACAGCTTCAATTGAGCCTGCAGGCCCAGATACTGCTGTGCCACCTCAGCCTGAGTTTCCAGCCTGGCTATCTGTTTACCCAGTTCCTGACGTACGTCCTCGACGCGCAGCAGGTTCTCGCGCGTATCCTTCATGCGCAGCTCGGTTTCTCGGCGCCGTTCCTTATACTTGGAAATTCCCGCCGCCTCTTCCAGAAAAACGCGCAACTCCTCGGGCCGCGCCTCGATGATGCGCGAGATCATGCCCTGCTCGATGATGGCGTAGGCGCGCGCGCCCAGCCCGGTACCCAGGAAAATATCGGTGATATCGCGGCGGCGGACGTGCAGATTGTTGATATGGTAGGAAGATTCCCCGCTACGTGTGAGGACCCTTTTGACGGAGATTTCAGCGTACTGCGACCATTGTCCGGCGGCTTTACCCAGGCTGTTGTCGAAGATCAGCTCGACACTGGCTCGACTTACCGCCTTGCGCGTGGCAGAGCCGCTGAAAATTACGTCCTGCATGGATTCGCCGCGCAGTTCCCGCGCCCGCGATTCGCCCAGCACCCAGCGCACCGCGTCGATCACGTTGGACTTGCCACACCCATTCGGGCCGACAACGCCAACCCGTTGTCCGGGGACGGGAATCGTGGTGGGGTCGACGAAGGACTTGAAGCCGGCGAGTTTGATGTGGGTGAGGCGCAAGGTTAAAGGCCGCTACCGGCAGGAAGATCAAGCATTGCAGCGGCCTTGATCAGCCCCTGATCCAGGCTGTAGATATGGCTGGCTCCATTGTTTTTGGCAATGGCCAGATGCAGCGCATCGCCTGCACGCAAACCGGTGGCGAAATTGCGCAGAAACTGGTCAGCCAGACGGTAATCCACCTGACTTGGCGTCAAAATCACGAACTGGGTATGAGAAATGCGTTCAAACGCGGTCAGCAGGCCCTGCGCCACATTCTCGCCCAGTTGCTGCATGCGCACCCTGCGCGCAACCATGCTGGAAAATTCGACGCACGTCCATTCGCTGATCGCGATGTATTGCTGGGACAGGGTATAAGTCAACTGACGAACTTCATCCGAATTCGGCTCAGGAATGTAAAGTGGAGCGATGAAACTGGTATCGAAGTAGAGCATCAATACCCTTCGTCGCGCATTTGCCGGATCAGTTCAGCGCTTGACACCGTAGATGCAGGCAAGCTCGCCCGCAAGCGATCCATTTCTTCAAAATCGATCGGCTTCAATGCCTTGTCAAACCCTTTGATGCGCGCCACCGGTTGTCCACGACGGGTAATCACGATCTCCTCGCCCGCTTCGACCTGATTCAGCAATTCACTCAAGTGGGCTTTGGCTTCGGCAACGCTGACGGTATTCATAGGCTAGTCCTCATGGTCATTTACATGGTCATCATAGCATCCACCAAAGCCAAATACCACTCATCAGGATATAATTGCCGGCATCTAACCTAGGAAAATACACCCATGTCCAGCCAACCCAGCAAAAGCCTGGAAACCTTCGAGAACCCGAACCCGGAACGGGATTTCCACATCCACATGGAAATCCCGGAGTTCACCTGTTTGTGCCCGAAGACCGGCCAACCCGATTTCGCCACGCTGTATCTCGACTATATCGCGGATCAAAAGTGTGTCGAACTGAAGAGCCTGAAGATGTATATCTGGTCGTTCCGCAACGAGGGCGCATTTCACGAAGCCGTCACCAACAGTATCCTGAACGACCTGGTGACCGCGACTCAGCCACGCTTCATGCGCCTGACGGCGAAATTCTACGTACGCGGCGGCATCTTCACCAATGTCGTAGCCGAACACCGCAAACCGGGCTGGGAACCGCAACCCCGCGTCGACTTGACCGCATTCGAGGCCAATTCCAATACGCGAGGATAAGGTAATGAGGAATGGGGACTTAAAACCTTCGGACAAACCCACTCCTCACCCCTCACTCCTCACCCCTCACGCTTTTTTAGGTATCGATTTCGGCACCAGCGGTGCTCGTGCCATTGCGATCAACAGCAACGGAGACACTTTAGCCGAGGCGCGATCTGGCTATACCGATCAAACCGCAGTAGCCTGGCGTGCAGCCCTGTTTGACCTGATCGGCCAGATTCCGGCAGACATCCGGCGATTACTCAGTGCCATCGCCATCAACGGCACTTCAACCACCGCGCTATTATGCGATGCTGAAAACCGGCCGCTTTACCCGCCGCTGCTTTACAACGATGCGCGGGCTCAGGACGAGGCAAAGCAGCTGGCGCAGATTACCCCACCCGGTCACCCGGTGCTGAGTGCAAGCTCCAGTCTGGCGAAGCTGCTCTGGTTCCAGAAACAGCCCGAATTTCCCTGCGCCCGTTTTTTTCTGCACCAGGCTGACTGGCTGGCCTCACTGTTGCATGGCAGACCGGGCATCAGCGATTATCACAACAGCCTCAAGCTCGGTTTCGATCCGGAAACCTTGCGCTACCCGGAATGGCTATTGCAATTGGAGGTAGTCCCTCTGTTGCCGCGCGTTCTGGCACCGGGAACCGCGATCGGTCCGGTTACCGCAGAAATCGCCGCGCACCTCTCCCTTCCCCGCAACTGCCTCATTCGTGCCGGCACCACCGACAGTATCGCTGCCTTTATCGCCAGTGGAGCCTGCCGCCCCGGCCAGGCGGTCACATCGCTCGGCTCGACCCTGGTATTGAAACTGCTCAGCCGGAAACGGGTGGATGCTGCGCAATACGGCATCTACAGCCACCGTATCGGCAACCTGTGGCTGGCGGGCGGCGCCTCCAACAGCGGCGGCGCGGTGCTGCGATCATTTTTCAGCGACCCCCGACTGAAAGTATTGAGTTCCCGCATTCCTCCAGAAACAGATAGCGGCCTGGATTATTACCCCCTGCCCTGCCCTGGAGAGCGTTTCCCGATCAACGATCCCGAATTTGAACCGCGCCTGACACCCAGACCGCAAGAGGATGCCCTGTTTTTGCATGGCTTGCTGGAGGGGATAGCCCGAATCGAGGCACAGGGTTACCGCCTGCTACAGGAGTTGGGTGCAGACCCGCTCGAATCGGTACTGACTGCCGGAGGCGGGGCCGACAATCCGGCATGGACCTCGATGCGCACCCGATTCCTTGGCGTACCCGTGCAGCCTTCCTCCCAGGTTGAAGCTGCATTTGGCAGCGCACTGCTGGCGGCCAGAGGAGAAAATTTGCTATGCTACGAGCAATCACAAGCGGAGAGAAAAAACTAAAATGGACAGACTGAACAGAGTGTTATCTCAGGAAGGGGTTTCCTACTTCACCGCTATCCCTCTGAGCTGGCACCCGGAGGCTGAGCTTTCGGATGGGGATATCGCCGTCTGGATGTATGGTAACGTCACGCTGCTACGGGCATTGGCCACGATCGAGGCGATGCAACCGGAGCTGGATGGTGACCTGGGGGCTGGCGTAGGCAAAGTGCTGGAGCGCCTCGAATTCAAAATCGACCTGACACTTAGTCTGGTTGCCAAGCTGCTGACACAGCATGCAGTCCGGCCCTCGACCTGCCCCGTCTTTGTCAGCGCCGAGGGCATGGAATGGATCAGCAAAGAAGCGGCCATGGAGGGGGATGATATTGTTATTTCCGCTTACATCAGCCCGAAATTGCCACAACCGCTGGTTCTGCCCGCAAAAATCAAATCCATTCAGTCAGAGTCGGGTGGCACCAGGATCTACGCCACATTCACTCATCTCAGCGAAGAAGCCCAGGACTGGCTCTCCCGCACCGTTTTCCGCTACCATCGCCGCGAGGTGCAGCAACATTCGCGCTAGGATATATCAGCGTTTCAGGTGACCGTAGGCGGGCAAGGTCTGCAAGCGGGTGTCCGTTAAAGGCACCCCAATAGTGAAGTGGTAAAGACTTTGCATTCTATTCCCCTGCAGCCCCAGCGCCTCATGTACCCCATCGTCAAAGAAACACCCGATTCCCGTGCCGCGCACTCCGGCCGCTTCTGCTTCCAGATACAGCACCTGTCCCAACATGCCCGCTTCCCAAAAGAGTTGCCGGTAAACCCAAGGTCCCAAAGCAAGGCTCGCTTCGTGCTCGGCCAGCATACCCAGGCTGAAGGCGCCGTCTGCAGCAATTTCCTGATGGCAAGACAAAGCGCGCGCGGCATCGCGCATATCGGCCGCCACCAAGCGGAATAGCGGCAAATGCGCAGGGCAGCCGTCCACCCGTTTCCATTCAAACTCCTTGCTGAACAAGGTGCGTAGCGTGTCCCCACGTTCCGCATTACGCAGAAATAGATACAACCCCGGTTCCAGACCATCGACACGATGAACAAACAGCACCAGATCAATCCGTGGCGCCCATGAAATCTCATCCCAGGGCGGGATGCCAGGGCGCGGCAGGGTCATGTCGAGCATCCGGAAAAAGACGTTGATCGGAATGCTGCCGATACCGTCAAAAGACTGGGCACTGCGTCGCTGCTGAATGATTTCAATGGCGCTGAGGATACAGGACGAATTCAATGGCTCAGGCAACTTCGATGCTTGCCAGGTGCTTTCCTGCGTTTCAGGCTTGGTGCAGGCTGCTGCGACTTCGTCTATGGCCGGCCAGTCGTGCATGTGGTAGACGGAGAGCGTATTTGCCTGCCCTAGCCACCCGCCAGCGCCAGATGCCCGCAACAATTTTTCTGGCTTGACCGCCTCAGTTCCAGTCAGTGGCGACACCTGCAACAGGATGTCAGGGTGTTCTCGTTCAGCCTGGACATTATCCTCGCTCCGGTCTGTGCCAAGCACTCGGCCAATCTCGACATCCGACCAGCTATCCAGCAATTTCACCGTCCAGCCGAGCGCTGCGGCTGCATAGCGTACAGCGGCGATGGCATGTCCGACATCGTGCTGGCAATAGCGGAAGGCGCGTTCGCCGTATTTCCAGGCTTCACGCCAATGAATCGAGGTCAGTCCGAGCAGAAAGACGTTCGTCGGCAAGACGCGTTCTACGTCGGCAAAACGGCAACGTTGCTCCAGCAGGTGATCACGACTCACGTAATGATGCACCCCATCCACAAGCCCGAAGCAGCCTTGCGCCACCACATAGGCTTCGGTCGGATGCAGATTGCCACTGGACGGGTTGCAGCGCAGTGCCCAACGAGTCTCATCATATTGCTTCCAGGCCGAGATCCCGAAAGACAACTGCAGCAATGCAGCCAGGCTGTTCAGATCAAGCGGCTGAGGCGCGATGCTTGGCTGCTGATAGAGCTCGGCATAGCCTGGGCCGGCAGACGCATCCAGCAAAGGCAGTTCCAATCGCGGGCTGCCGGCATAGGTGCGGAAGGGATCAGGCTGGCTGTTCCAGTCCATCCCGTCCGGCCCCGCTGCATAACGCTGGAATTGGTGCTTGCTGCGCTGGTGGTAAGCCAGCACGGCATCAAGTGCTGTAGTCATGTGAATATCGCACCTGTTGAATTAGCTCGATCGCGTTGCCATCCGGGTCACGACAGAATAATGCGGGCCGGCCGGAGCTGCTCAAAGTATAGGCAACGCCAGCCAGATCCAGTGTCTGTTTGAGCACAGTCAGGTCGTTAATGGCAAGGGCGATATGGCGGTCGCGTCCGCCATGTGCGGGCCGCCCTTCCACGGGATCAGGATTGGGCAGCGCCAGCAGATGAATCTGCTGTGCGCCAATCTCGTACCACACGCCATCGAAGGACATCTCCGGCCTGGCGGATGAAGGGGTCAACCCAAGCACGTTTTCATAGAAGGTGCGAGCCCGTGCCAGGTCTGAGACCAGCAGGGAGGCATGCAAAAATCCGCTAATTTCAGGCATAGAATATTTAGTCCGCTCAAATTTTACTAGGCTGGGTAAGTATCATGTTCCAGCTTACCGGAAAACAGGCTGGCGGCAACGATCATCGCGCCGCCCAGCCATTCCTGAGCTGTCATCACCTCGCCGGCGAGGAGGTAGCTTGCTACCGCCGCCACTACCAGCTCGAACAGGAAAATCACGATCGCCTGGTTAGCCGGCGCCCGGGCCAAGCCGTATTGCACGGTCAGGGTCACGGCAAAAATCAGGATACTGACCAACAGCAGCCACATCCATCCGGAAACAGGCAACATCGGCAAAGCCGCCAGCGTGGCGGGCTGGTAGATCAGCGCCAGCAACGACAGCACACTGACGCCGACCCATACGCTCAGCGATTTCAGCCAGATATCGGATGCCTCGGCGCGGCGTGACAGCACATTGGTGGCGGCGAACGTCAAGCCGGCGGAAAGCGCCATCCATTCCGCCGTATTCTGCGGCAGCGGCAGGCCCAGGTTCGGTCGCCACAGCATCACCACGGCGCCCGCAAAAGAAAGCACCATCACCAGGTAACCGTGAAATCGGAGGCGTTCGTGCAGGAGCAGGCGCGCCAGCAGCACCGTCCACAGTGGCGAAAGGTAAAACAGCAACAACACCCGCATCACTTCGCCGTCGATGACTGCCAGCACGTAGGCGAGATTGGTCCAGCCCGCCGTCAGCCCGATCAGCAACAGAATCGGGGGGAAATGGCGCAGCCGCAAACGCTCTGAATACAGGGTGAAGCCCAGTATCAGCGGAATCAAGTAGGTGGCAAAACTGGAAAGCGCGCCTGAAACACCCATCTGTTCGAGTAACCGGTAGGGATACCAGATCAATCCCCAGATGATCGCGCCCGAGAGCAAACCGGAAATGGCCAGAAGTTTTTCTTTGGATGCCACGCTGCGAGCCTTTATAATGTTGTGCATCTAGAAACGTTACCGTACCGAAAATCGTGAACCACAACCTCGACCTGCTCCACCCCTACCCGTTCCAGAAGCTGCGCGACCTGTTCCGCGGCGTGACGCCCAACCCGGATTACAGTGCGATCAATCTTTCCATCGGCGAACCGAAGCACGCTACGCCCGACTTCATCCGCCGCGCCCTGGCTGACAATCTGGACGGACTGGCCAATTATCCCACAACCCAGGGCAGCGATGCGCTGCGTCAGGCTATCGGCGCCTGGATCGAGCGCCGCTACGGCATTCCACCGCTCAACCCGAACACCCAGATCCTGCCGGTGAACGGCAGCCGCGAGGCCCTGTTCGCCTTCGCTCAGGCGGTCATCGACACCAGCAAGCCTGACCCGATCATCATTTGCCCCAACCCGTTTTACCAGATTTATGAAGGCGCGGCGCTGCTCGCCGGGGCTACGCCCTATTTCCTCAATACCACACCGGAGAATGGCTACTCCATGGATTTTTCCAGCGTCCCTGAGGAAATCTGGAAACGCACCCAGCTGGTCTATGCCTGCTCTCCCGGCAACCCCTCCGGCAAGGTGATGAATATCGAGGAATGGTCGCATCTGTTCGATCTGTCCGACAAATACGGATTCATTATCGCCGCCGACGAATGCTATTCGGAACTGTATCCGCTTGAGCATGTACCCCCGCTCGGCGCGCTGCAGGTCGCGCACCAGCTGGGCGGCGAGGACTACGGCCGACTGGTGGTGTTCAACAGCCTTTCCAAGCGCTCCAACGTGCCCGGCATGCGCTCCGGCTTCGTCGCCGGCTGCGAGTCGATCCTGGAAAAATTCCTGCTCTACCGCACCTACCATGGCTGCGCCATGAACCCTGCGATACAAGCAGCTAGTGCGGCAGCCTGGAGCGATGAAGCCCATGTCGAGGAAAATCGCCGCCTTTACCGGGAAAAATTTGCCACCGTCACCCCGCTTCTGCAGCAGGCCCTCAAAGTAGAGGAGCCCGATGCCGCGTTTTACCTGTGGGCACAGACACCGGTATCCGATACGGAATTCGCGAAAGCACTGTACCGGGATTATAATGTCACGCTTTTGCCCGGCAGTTTTCTCGCGCGCGAGGCGCACGGACTCAACCCCGGCACCAATTTCGTCCGCATCGCACTGGTCGCTCCATTGGCGCAATGCGTGGAAGCAGCGGAAAGAATCCAGAATCTCGTCAAAACCTTGTCATCAGGAAAAACAACATGAACGAACTACAAAGCATCATCGATGAAGCCTTTGAACGCCGCGCCGACATCACCCCGCGCAACGTCGACTCCAAACTCAAGGACAGCGTCGAGCAGGTGATCGACTTGCTGGACAAAGGCGAGTTGCGCGTAGCGGAAAAAATCAACGGCGACTGGGTCACCCACCAATGGCTGAAGAAGGCGGTGCTGCTGTCGTTCCGCATGGAAGACAACTTCTTCATCAAGGGCGGCTTTACCAACTACTTCGACAAAGTGCCGTCCAAATTCGCCGATTACAACTCCAAGGATTTCCGCGATGGCGGCTTCCGCGTGGTGCCGCCTGCCGCTGCACGCCGTGGCTCGTTTATCGGCAAAAACGTGGTGCTGATGCCATCCTACGTCAACATCGGCGCCTATGTCGGCGAAGGTACCATGGTCGACACCTGGGCCACCGTCGGTTCCTGCGCCCAGATCGGCAAGAACGTACACCTCTCCGGCGGCGTCGGCATTGGCGGCGTGCTCGAACCGGTTCAGGCCAACCCCACCATCATCGGCGACAACTGCTTCATCGGCGCCCGCTCCGAAGTGGTCGAAGGCGTTATCGTCGAAGACAACGCGGTCATCTCGATGGGCGTCTACATCGGCCAGTCCACCAAGATCTACGATCGCGAAACCGGCGAAGTCACTTACGGCCGCGTTCCCGCTGGGTCGGTGGTGGTGTCCGGCAACCTGCCCTCCAAGGACGGCAGCTACAGCCTGTACTGCGCCGTGATCGTGAAGAAGGTCGACGAAAAGACCCGCTCCAAGGTCGGCATCAACGAACTGCTGCGCGGGATCTAACCTCTTTTTGCCACAGTGTTCACAGAATGGAGGTATCAATGTCTCTGTGAACTCTGTGGCATAGGCCTTTAACCATGTGCGGCATCTGCGGCGAATTGCGCTTTGACAACACCTCTCCTGACACTGCGGCCATTCAGCGGATGTCGGACAAACTCGCCCGCCGCGGCCCCGACCACGAAGGCCTGATCAGCGACGGCCCGCTGGCTTTCGGTCACCGGCGCCTCGCCATCATCGACCTCTCCCCCAGCGGCGACCAGCCGATGGTGGACAAGGAGCTCCGCCTTTCCCTGGTGTTCAACGGCACCATCTACAATTACAAGGAACTGCGCAGCGAACTGGTGGAGATGGGCTACACTTTCTTCTCCGAAGGCGACAGTGAAGTCATACTCAAGGGCTACCATGCCTGGGGCGAGAAGTGCGTGGAGCGCTTCTACGGCATGTTCGCCTTCGCCGTTTGGGACATGCGCCACACCAGCCTGTTTCTGGCGCGCGACCGCTTCGGCATCAAGCCTCTGTATTACTCGCTGGACGGCGCCAGCCTGCGCTTCGCTTCCAGCGTCCAGGCGCTGCTTGCCGCAGGTGGCGTGGACACCAGTATCGACCCGATCGCCCTGCACCACTACTTCACCCTGCACGCCGTAGTGCCTGCCCCGCGAACCATCCTCAACGGCGTAAAAAAACTGCCCCCGGCCACCACCATGACGGTAAGTACCGAAGGCCAATTTACCCAGCGCACCTACTGGAGCCTGGACGCCACCCGCCCGGCGCATGCACTGTCCGAACAGGACTGGCTTAGCGCCACCCGCACCGTGCTGACCCGCGCCGTGGAGCGCCATCGCCTGGCCTCCGACGTGCCGGTCGGGGTGCTACTCTCTGGCGGACTGGACTCCAGCCTGCTGGTGGGCCTGCTGGCCGACCATGTGGACGATCTGCTGACCTTCTCGGTGGGTTTCGAGGATGTCGGCGAAGGCGCGGAAAAGGCCGACGAGTTCGAGTATTCAGACCAGGTGGTGGAACGCTTCAAGACCCGCCACCACAAATACCTGATACCCAACGCTGAAGTCCTGAAGCGCCTGCCCGAGGCGGTTTCCAGCATGGCCGAACCGATGGTCGGCCAGGACGCGGTGGCGTTCTACCTGCTCGGCGAGCGGGTTGCGGATGAAGTGAAGGTGGTGCTCTCCGGGCAAGGTGCGGACGAGGTATTCGGCGGCTACTTCTGGTATCCGCGAATGGACGAAGCCACAGACTCCGCCATCGACCGCTTCCGCCTCAACTATTTCGACCGCGACCATGTCGAGTACCTGGAAACCGTCGCCCCGGCCTGGCATGTGCCGGACGTCACCGCCGAACTGGTAGAGCGGGAACTCACCAAACCCAAAGCCGATTGTTTCCTCGACCAGGTGCTGCGTTTCGACGCCACCACGCTGGTCGTCGACGACCCGGTCAAGCGTGTCGATAACATGACCATGGCGTGGGGCCTGGAAGCGCGCGTCCCCTTCCTCGACCACGAACTGGTGGAACTGGCGGCCAAGATGCCGCCTTCGCTGAAACTCAAGGAAGGCGGAAAGTTTCCACTCAAGGCCATCGCCCGCGGCATAATCCCGGATGCGGTGATCGACCGCCCCAAGGGCTACTTTCCGGTACCGGCGCTAAAATACGTGCGCGGGGATTTCCTCGACTTCATGCGCGGCATCCTGCTGTCGGACGCCTGCATAAAACGCGGCCTCTACCAGCGTTCCTATGTGGACAAGCTGCTGGCCGAACCGGAAGCCCATTTCACCCGTATCCAGGGCAGCAAGCTATGGCACCTGGCCCTGCTGGAACTGTGGCTGCAACTGAACGTGGACAACTGCTAGAAGATAACCACCTCTTACCGGCTTTACACGATCTTCATCTTGTCTGCCTAAGCCGCCAGTCAGCGAGGCTAAAAAATCGGTAACAACGAATGACTGCTATAGAATCGATGGGCCAATTTTAGCATTTAGCGCTAGTGGCTGCTCTATGCTCAACACTCCTGTCCCGCCTCGACGCAGAAGTCTGTGCTCAGGGTGTTGGACAACCGCCACGACAATACTCGGCGGCTCGCCCAATCAATCACGGCAAGCAGGTCTACTTCTGCGATCCTCATAGTCCTTGGCAGCGCGGGTCTAATGAAAATACGAATGGGCTGTTGAGGCAGTATTTCCCCAAGGGAACCGACATCTCAAACTACTCACAAGCACAACTAAATGCCGTGGCTAGGAAATTGAATGAGCGGCCAAGGAAAACACTAAACTACGAAACGCCTGCTGAACGATTCAGCCAATCTGTTGCATCCACCGGTTGAATCCAAGATTTCATACCAGCCATTGGCGCCTCTGGATGCCACCGGCAGCAATTGCCGAGGAGAGGACATACACATCGGATAATCTGAGCAGCTGCTCATGGCACGGTCCCGCGCAAGGCAGCCAACGAGCTACCACATCAAGTCGTCCGGGATCTGGAAGGCGGCATACGGATCGTTCGCATCGATCTCGGTGTTGGCCTTGTTCACCCGAACGACGAGCGAGGCATCGCGCTCGGCGATCTTGTCGGCGATAACTCTGGGTACCAATTCGGTGAAACCGCCCTGGCAGACGATCACCAGGCGGCCGGCCGTTAAATGTGCCTGGACCGTGGCCGACACATACAGCCGTTCGATCTTATTGTCGCGGGTAAAATTGTAGGCAATGTCGCCGTTGCCCTTGCTCTGGCGATTCTCTTGCACCATCTGTGCAATTTGCGCCACGATCGCCTTTTGGGTGGCAGCTGCATCGCGCTGAGCATTGAGTTCGCGGGCCCGCTCGGCATTCTTGCGTTGCGTTTCGAGTGCAGCCAGACGCACTTCATCAACACTCTGCGTACCGGTCCGGCGCTCGACCTTATTCTGCTTGCTCTTGTCATGATTGGCCTGTTTGACTTTATTTTTGTCGACCAGGCCAGCTTTCAAAAACTGATCTTGGAAGGAAGCCATATGTGCTACTCCGTAGAGGGTCCGCTGGCCTAGGCAGTGGCGCCAGCTTGGCCAGTGAAAAGACGCTATCATAGCAAAAGTCGACTCCGCATACCCGCCTACTGCTGAGTAGACAGGCATTACGCCGTGTTGCCGTGATTGGGTGAAACAGCGACATGGATGTCGGTATAATTCATGTATTCAGCGCAGTCCGTCCCGCTCAATTATTCACTTTGGAGTTTTCACCTTGTTTAAGTTCATCGGCGTCATTGCAGGTTTTCTCTTGTTCGGATTTTTCGGTTCGATCCTTGGTTATATCGTCGGGGCTATTATTGATCGCGCGAGAGCCCTGGGCGCCGGCGGGATGAACCCCCTGACGAATGCACTTCGCCAAGGCGTATTCCTGGAAACAGTGTTCCTCTTGATGGGCAAACTGGCCAAGGCTGACGGGCAGATCTCACAAATCGAAATAGATCATGTCGAGCAGTTCATACAGAAACTGGGCATGACAACAGATCACCGCACGCAGGCGATCAGATGGTTCAACAAGGGGGCTGACCCGGCATTCGAAATTGAGCCGACGTGCAAACGTTTTATGTCTATTTGCGGCCAGACCCGGGATCTGAAGCAAGTGCTGCTGGTATATCTCATCGTCATCGCACTGGCGGACGGGCACTTCCATCCGGTTGAAGAAGCACTGCTCACTGAGGTCGCACGTTATCTTGGCTACGACCAGGCTGCGTTCAAGCAGTTGATGGACATGGTGCTGAATCAATCCCGCTTCGGCAGTCAACAAACCAATCCAGCAGAAGCATTAGATGATGCCTATAAAGCCTTGGGGGTTACTAAAGAAAATACGGATCAGGAAATCAAGCGCGCCTACCGCAAGTTGATGAGCCAATACCACCCCGACAAATTGATGGGACAGGGCATGCCGGAAGATATGATCGCCGTTGCAACTGAGCAAGCAAAAGAGATTCAGCTTGCCTACGACTTGATCAAGAAAAACAGAAATATCTGACCTGCCGAATCAAGAATGAGGAATGAGGCCGGATGAGAATAATTGATATGAAAATAGTTGCGAAAGCGGCCACATTAGCGGTTATTCTGGCAACCTTCGGTTGTGCAACAGAGGTGCGAGATGTCGATACACCCGCCCCCCAAAGCCAACCCTTGGCGACTGAACCCTGTGTCAGCTGTGATTTAAAAACTGCAGACCTGACGGATGCGAAGCCGAAGAGGGAGAGCTTTTCCGATTGGCTTACCGGATTTCGTGTCCGATTGAGCCATTCCGGTGCCAAGGCTGAGACGATCGTATCGATGTTTGATGGTCTTGAGCCCGATGAACGCATTATCGAGCGTGACCAAAGTCAGCCGGAGTTTGTTCGTCCGATCTGGTCCTATCTCGACATTGCGGCATCCGATTTGCGGATATCCAACGGGCAGAAGGCCTATGCATCGCGTCGTAAAACTATAGACGCAATTGCCGAGCACTATGGTGTGCGCGCTGAAATTCTGCTCGCCGTCTGGGGTCTGGAAAGCGCTTACGGTGCGACCATCGGCAAAAATGATATCGTTCGATCCTTGGCAACATTGGCCTGGGAAGGCCGCCGCCGTGACTGGGCGGAGCGCCAGCTCATCGCTGCCGCGCAAATGATCGACCGCGGCTTTGCCACACGCGATCAGCTCACCGGCTCCTGGGCCGGTGCAATGGGACAAACACAATTTATCCCTACGACTTATCTGGAATGGTCCGCTGACTGGGATGGCGATGGTCGCCGCAACATCTGGACTGATGAGTTTGATGCCCTGGCATCTGCCGCCAATTTGCTCAAGCAGGCAGGTTGGCAAGCTGACGCGCCGGTGGTGCTGGAAGTGGTGCTTCCCGACACATTTGAACTGGATCAGTGGGACCCCGAGCGCAGCCGCCTGGTCAGTGAATGGGCGAAGCTTGGGCTTCGCCTTGTTGGCAATGCACCCTGGGGGGCCGATGATCTGGTGCGGTCTGCCATGTTGGAACTGCCTGCAGGTCGAGCCGGACCGGGGTTTTTGACTTTCCCGAATTTTCGGGTGATCAAGCGCTATAACAATTCCACCTCGTATGCACTCGGTGTTGCGCATCTAGCTGATCGTATTGCCGGTGGCGAGGCCTTTGTCGGGCCTTGGCCGAAAGACAATGTCCCGTTGACCCTTTCACAAACCCGCGAATTGCAGGCCGCTCTCAATGCGCTGGGGCATAATTCGGGCCAGCCAGACGGCTTGGCCGGGCCTAATACCCGCCGCGCCTTGCGTGATTTCCAGCATGCCCATCATCTCGATGCCGACGGTTATGTCGGCTCATCGGCATATGACGCAGTGATGGCGGCTGGCGCGCGTAAGTAATAGTGGGCACGGATCAAATCAAGCGGGTGCAGTTGGTAGCGTAACAGCGACAGCCTGACCCGGTCTGCTGATCATCGCTGTCATTCATCACACCACGATTGACCCTTGCCAATTCATGGACTAGACTGTCCAGTCTATTTTAATTAAATGTTAGAGAAACACCATGGGCCACCCTGCCGAATCCGCCATCACCGAGACCCGCAACCGCCTGATCCAGGCGGCCAGAGAAGCCTTCATGGAGGAAGGTTACCGGGCCAGCGTGGATAGCATCGCATCCCGTGCCGGCGTGGCCAAACAGACGCTCTACAACCATTTCCCCAGCAAGGACGAGTTGTTCAGCGAGTCAGCCGGCCAGGTTTCAGATGCCATTGTGGTTTCGCTGGATGGTCAGACCGACGACGTGCGTGCCACGCTCATCCGCTTTGGCACGACATTCCGCCAGAAGGTACTCGGAGCCGAGGGGCTAGCCATGTTCCGCACCCTTATGGCCGAAGCGGTACGCTTCCCTACCCTGGCCCAGGCCTTCTTCGCCAAGGGACCGGAGCAGACCACCGCCCGACTGGCGAATTTCCTCGGCCGCGCAATGGCTGCCAGCCAGCTGCGCCAGGACGACCCACGCTTTGCCGCCGAAATGCTGATAGGCATGCTCAAGAACATTGAACATTTCCGCCACATCAGCGGCAATACCGAGTTATCTGAACCCCACGAAAAAGCTCGAATCGAGCAGATTACCGACTGCTTCCTGCGCGCCTACGCCCCGAATCACTAACAAGGAGCCGAACATGAACCGAACTATTCTGCTGATGCTTCTGCTGACAGCCGCGCTTGCGGGTTGCGGTAAAGGGGGCGACCAAAAATCCGCCGCTGGTCCCGGGGGTCCGGCCATGCCGCCACCGGAAGTCGATGTCATCACCGCTACGCCGGGTTCGGCCACCCTCACCCAGGAACTGCCGGGCCGGTTGCAGGCATTTCGCACCGCTCAAGTACGGGCGCAGGTGGATGGCATTCTGGAGAAACGCCTGTTTGCCGAAGGCACCGATGTCAAGGAAGGCGCCGCCTTGTTTCGCATCGATCCACGCAACTATCAGGCTTCTTTCGACGCGGCCAAGGCAGATCTCGTCGTTGCCAAGTTGACTCTGGATCGCTACCGCCCCCTGCTTGAAATCAAGGCGGTGAGCCAACAAGAAGTTGATCTGGCCGAGGCCAAGGTGAAACAGGCCGAAGTTGCGCTAACCCGAGCCCGTATCGACCAGGAAAACACCACCGTACCGGCTCCGATTTCCGGTCGCATAGGACGCGCTCTGGTGACCGAAGGGGCGCTGGTCAGCAAAGACACAGCAACGCATCTGGCCACCATCGAGCAGGTTGATCCCATCTACGCCAACTTTACCCAGCCCGGCGCCGATCTGTTGCGACTCAGGCAAGCCATCAAGGATGGTAAGCTCAAGGCAGCAGAACAGGCCAGGGTGGAAATGATTCTGGAAGACGGCAGCATCTATCCGCTGCCGGGCAAGCTGCTGTTTTCTGATCTCGCCATCGACCCGGCCACCGGCAGTGTTTCTCTGCGCGCCGTGTTTCCCAACCCGAAGCATGAGTTGCTGCCCGGCGCCTTTGTGCGCATCCGCTTCCCTGAAGCCAGCCTCGACCAAGCTATCCGTGTACCTCAGCGCGCCGTGCAGCCTGGCCAACAGGGTCAAATGGTCATGATTGTGGATGGCGAAGGCAAAGCTGCGCCTAGACCGGTCAAAACTGGCGGCATGAGCGGCGGCGATTTCGTCATTGCCGAAGGTTTGAAAGGCGGCGAACAAGTGATTGTTAACGGCCTGCAGAAGGCGCGTCCCGGTACACCAGTCAAGCCCGTTCAATGGAACCCTAACGCCACCCCAGCCGCGCAACCGCCGGCGGTTGAGAAGAAATAGAGGTTAGTCATGTTCGCCAAATTCTTCATCGACCGTCCCGTCTTCGCCTGGGTGATTGCACTGGCAATCATGCTCGCCGGCGTCCTCTCCATCCGAGGTCTGCCGTTGTCCCAGTATCCCGCAGTTGCGCCACCTTCCATCGCATTCAACATCGTTTATCCGGGTGCCTCGGCCAAGGCTGTCGAGGATACCGTCACCGCCCTGATCGAACAGGAAATGAACGGTATAGAACACCTGCTTTACATGGAGTCGGCCTCTGAACTGGGCACTGGCACAGTCACCCTGACCTTCGAGCCCGGCACCAATATAGACATCGCCTCGGTAGAAGCACAAAACCGCTACAAACGCATTGAAGCGCGCCTGCCCGACGATGTGCGCCGGGTCGGCGTGACGGTAACCAAGCCATCGCGTAACTATGTGATGTTTGTCGCACTGCACTCGCCAGATAACAGTCTTAAAGCCGTCGATCTGGGCAGCTTTGCCGCTGCCAGCGTGCTCGACCCGCTACGGCGAGTCAAAGGCGTTGGCGAGGCGATTCTTTTCGGCACAGAATACTCGATGCGCATCTGGCTCCAGCCTGAAAAGCTTCATGCCTACGCGCTTTCACCTGCCGACATCACCCGAGCGGTGCGTGCCCAGAACGTCGAACTCGCCACTGGCGAACTGGGTCAGGCGCCTGCCGCAGCCGGTCAGCAGTTGAACGCCGTGATCGTGACACGTAGCCGTTTGTCCACGCCTGAAGAATTTGGCAATATTCTCATCCGCACGCAGGCAGATGGCTCTGCTGTCAGATTAAAAGACGTTGCCCGCATAGAGTTGGGTTCGCAGGACTACAACATTTTTGCCCGCCTCAACAAGCAGCCGGCGGCAGCCATTGCCATCCGCGTCGCGCCCAATGGCAATGCACTCGATGTGGTCAAGGCAGTGCGCGCCAAAATGGAGGAAATGGCGCCCTATTTCCCCAAGGGGCTGACCTGGGACGTTCCCTACGACACCTCCCGCTTCGTTGATATTTCCATCCACGAGGTGTTGCTGACTCTGATACAAGCCGTGGTGCTGGTATTCCTGGTGATGTTTCTGTTTCTGGAAAATTTCCGCGCCACGCTGATTCCTACCATCGTCGTGCCCGTCGCACTGACCGGTGCCATGGCCGGACTCTACGTGTTCGGCTACTCKATCAACGTGCTCACCCTTTTCGCCATGGTGCTAGCCATCGGCATCGTGGTAGACGATGCCATCGTAGTGGTGGAAGCAGTGGAGCGCATCATGCGTTCGGAAGGGCTTGCACCTCGCGAAGCGGCTCGCAAGGCGATGGACCAGATTTTCAACGCCATCATCGGCATTACATTAGTACTTTCTGCCGTCTTCGCACCGATGATTTTTTTCGGCGGTTCGGTTGGCGTCATCTACCGCCAGTTCGCCGTTACCCTGATCCTCACCATGCTGTTCTCGGCCTTGATGGCTCTAACGCTGACTCCTGCCCTGTGCGCCACGCTGCTCAAGCACGAAGCCGGCAAGGAATACCGGCCTACCACGGGCTTCTTCGGCTGGTTCAATCGTTTTTTTGACCGCACCACGCTGGGCTATCAGTCCTGGGTCGCGCGGGCAATCGGGAAAACCGGACGCTACCTTGTGCTTTACGCAGCCATCATCGGCGCGACGGGTTGGCTGTTCATGAACCTGCCAGGCAGTTTTTTGCCCGATGAGGATCAGGGCTATTTCATCAACATGGTGCAACTCCCACCGGGCGCCTCGCAGGAACGCACCATCGAGGTTCTCAAGCAAGTCGAGGAGTATTACCTCAAACAACCGGAAGTCGCCAAGGTCATCGGCGTGGTCGGCTTCTCCTTTTTTGGTCGTGGCCAGAATGCTGCTCTCGCTTTCGTACGGCTCAAGGAGTGGGACGAACGCAAAGGCCAGGAACATTCCTCAACCGCGATGGTGCAGCGCGCCAACATGGCGCTGTTCCAGATCAAACAGGCGATGATTTTTGCTGTGAATCCACCGCCGATTCCTGAACTCGCTTCCACCGGCGGTTTCGATTTCCGTTTGCAGGATCGCGCCGGTGCCGGACGTGAAAAACTTTTGGAAGCGCGCAATATGGCGCTGGGGATAGCCGGGCAAGACCATAGTCTGGCCGGCGTGCGCCCGGAAGGTCAGGAGGCCGGACCGCAACTGTTGCTCGACATCGACCGGCGCAAAGCTGAAACCCTCGGTGTTTCAATTGCCGATCTCAACGAAACACTGCAATCCACTCTGGGTGTCGCCTACATTAATGACTTTGAACGTCAGGGCCGGATCCTGCGTGTGCAGATGCAGGCCGAATCAGATTTGCGATCTACACCGGAAAATCTGTTACGTCTGTCAGTCAGAAACAAGGCTGGAGGCATGGTGCCACTAGCCGAGCTGATTACTCCACGCTGGATAGTCGGTTCACCCAAGCTGGATCGTTTTAATGGCCTGCCCGCCATGAAAATAGCGGGCTCCCCTGCCCCCGGCCACAGCACCGGCGAAGCGATGCAAACCATGGAAGAACTGGCCAAAAAACTGCCCGCCGGGTTTGGCTATGAATGGGCCGGCACTTCATTCGAAGAAAAACTCTCCGGCAGTCAGGCGCCCTTCCTTTTCGCGCTTTCGCTGCTGGTGGTTTTCCTAGCGCTGGCCGCATTGTACGAGAGCTGGTCGATTCCCTTTGCCGTGCTTCTGGTCGTGCCGCTGGGCATCTTCGGCGCAACGCTGGCTGTCACCCTGCGCGAATTGCCCAATGATGTCTATTTCAAAGTAGGCCTCATCGCCATCATTGGACTTTCCAGCAAAAATGCCATTCTGATTATCGAATTTGCACGTGACTTGCAGGAACAGGGCATGAGTCTGGTCGATGCCACACTGGAAGCCTGCCGTTTGCGATTCAGACCGATCCTGATGACTTCCTTCGCCTTTATTCTCGGCGTAATGCCGCTGGCGATATCAACCGGCGCCGGCGCCAACAGCCGTCATGCGATTGGCACCGGCGTCATCGGCGGCATGCTTGCGGCGACCTTTCTGGCAATTTTCCTGGTCCCGGTATTTTTCGTCGTGGTGCGCAAAATA
Organism: Sulfuricella denitrificans skB26; assembly: GCF_000297055.2. Lineage (NCBI taxonomy): Bacteria > Pseudomonadati > Pseudomonadota > Betaproteobacteria > Nitrosomonadales > Sulfuricellaceae > Sulfuricella > Sulfuricella denitrificans. The sequence goes on from NC_022357.1 coordinate 1,706,478, forward strand.
TTTCCTGGCCATCCCCGCCGACACGAGGAGAACGATCATGCGTAAGTCACTCTTCATCATCCTGGGTGCCACTCTGGCAGGATGTTCGCTGATGCCAGAATACCAGCGACCAGAACCTCCAGTTTCCGCGCAATGGCCGCAAGCTGCCCAGACGGGTGGCGTGCGCAAGGCAACAGCTACCGAATGGCGAACTTTTTTCCCTGATCAAAGGCTGCAAGCCCTGATCTCAACCGCGCTCGAACACAACCGTGATATGCGCATTGCCGCCGCGCGTGTCGAAGAATCTCGCGCTCTCCATGGCATCACCCGCGCCGACCGCTTGCCCGGTATCGATGCGGCTGCCGGTGGACAAGCTATGCGCACGCCAGGCGACCTTTCCTCCACCGGAAAAGCCAATATAAGCCATCGCTACGACGTGGGGCTTTCCCTGCTTTCTTTCGAGCTGGATTTCTGGGGCCGGGTGAAAAGCCTCGATGAAGCGGCACTGGCCAGCTTCCTTGCCACCGAGGAAGCACAACACGCTCTGCGCCTGTCGCTGATTTCCGAGGTCGCCAATGCCTATTTCACTCTGCTGGAAATGGATGAGCGCACGCAACTTGCGCGTGAAACCGTGAAGAGCCGTGAGGAAACCCGCACCCTGATCGCTCGCCGGCGGGAAGTGGGATTGGCCGGCGACCTCGACTTCCTGCAGGCGGACGGCGCCCTGGAACTGGTGCGTGTGGAACTTGCCAGCCTGCAGCGCCAGCAGGCCGCCGCCGAAAATGCACTGGCGCTGCTCGTCGGCCAGCAGCCTTCCAGCCTGCCCGAGGGGCGCATGCTCACGGATCAGGGCATCGTTGCCGACCTGACCGCTGACCTGCCAGCGGAAGTTCTGCTCCAGCGCCCCGATGTACTGGCCGCGGAAAAAAGGCTGATTGCCGCCAATGCCAACATCGGTGCCGCCCGCGCAGCCTTCCTGCCGCGCATCAGCCTGACCGCAGGACTGGGGACGGCGAGCAGCGCGCTTTCCGGCCTGTTCGGCAGCGGCAGCGGAAGCTGGAATTTCCAGCCGGCATTGCGCTTGCCGCTGTTCGATGGTGGCCGCAGCGCCGCCGGGGTGGATCTCGCTGAGGCTCGCAAGGTCATCGCCGTGGCCGAGTACGAAAAGACCATCCAGCAGGCCTTCCGCGAAGTGGCCGACCTCCTCGCCGCCCGCACCTATCTGGTTGAGCAACTGCGTGCGCAACAGGCGGCAGAAAAGGCCCAGAACGAGCGCCTGCGCCTGGCAGAAGCCCGCTACAAGGCGGGCATCACCAGCCACCTCGAAATGCTGGATGCGCAACGCGAGTCTTTTACTGCCCAGCAAACCACGGTGCAAATCCGGCGCGCATGGCTCACCACTGCCGCCCAGCTTTACAAGGCTCTGGGTGGCGGCAGTTGACTCTGACTGATATTTTCCAGTAACGGACAAAATAAGGTATGGGTGCTTTGTTAATTTAAGGAGATGCCGTAGAAATCAAATTCCGTCATTCCGGCGAAGGCCAGAATCCAGATGAATCAACAAGCCAGATCCTGGCTTTCTCTGGGGTGATGAATAAATTTGCAGTTCCTTAACATCCAGGTAGGTAAGCAAAAAACAGTTATGAAAAAACTCACAGGCTTTGCCCTGCCAGCCATACTTCTTGCTGTACTGAGCGGTTGCGCCTCGGTCGGGCCTGACTACATCAAGCCTGATATGGGAATATCAGCGAATTGGGCAAATGCATCGACAAAATCCGATGCGGCGCAAGATCTGTCACAGTGGTGGCAGCAATTGCATGACCCGCTGCTGTCCGATCTCATCGAACAATCGCTCAAAGCCAGCCCCGATTTGCGCAGTGCGCAGGCAAAGCTGCGCGAATCACGCGCCCGGCGCGGACTTGCAGGAGCCAACCAGCTCCCGACCGTCAGCGCTTCCGTCTCGGAAAGCCGTAGCAAGAGCAGCGCCGCGACCGGCAGCGGGTTGACGCGCGAGCTGTATAGCGCGGGTTTCGATGCTAGCTGGGAACCGGACATCTTCGGCGGCACCCGGCGCGCGCTTGAAGCATCCCAGGCCGATCTGGAAGGTAGCGAGGCCAGCCTGCATAACACCCAGGTTTCGCTGGTGGCAGAAGTAGCGCTCAACTATGTGGAATTGCGCGCCTTCCAGGCCCGGCTTGGCATTGCCCGGGACAACCTGGCGAGCCAGAGCGAAACCCTGGAACTGACCGGCTGGCGGGCAGAGGCCGGGCTGACCAGTTCGCTGGACGTGGAGCAGGCGCGCACCAACCGGGAGCAGACGCGCGCCCAGATCCCCGCCCTGGAAACCAGCCTCGCCCAGGCGGAACACCGTCTGGCCATCCTGCTCGGCCAGGCGCCGGGCACACTGCACGACAAGCTGGCAAAGCCCGCACTGATTCCGACGGCACCCGACAGCGTGGCTATCGGCATACCCGCCGACACACTACGCCAGCGACCCGATGTGCGCGTCGCCGAACGCAGGCTGGCAGCGGAAACCGCGCGTATCGGAGAAACTACTGCCGCCCTTTATCCCGGCTTCAAACTGAGCGGCTCCATCGGCTGGGAGGCGCTGAGTTTTGGTGCCCTGGGCGGCGGCGACAGTCTCGCCCGCTCCCTGCTGGGCAGCGTCGCCACTACCCTGTTCGACGGCGGCCGCATCCGGCAGCGCATCGAAATCCAGAACGCAGTCCAGGAACAGGCCCTGGTCAATTATGAAAAAACCGTGCTCAGCGCTTTGGAAGAGGTGGAAAACGCACTGGTTTCCCACGCCAACAGCCGCAAGCGCGAACAGGCCCTGCGTGAGGCTGCAGATGCGGCCCATAACGCCGTGCTCATGGCGCACCACCGTTATTCAACCGGCATTATCGATTTCCAGAAAGTGCTCGATACCGAGCGCACCTTGCTCACGGTTCAGGACAGTCTGAAGGTCACGGAAGCAGAAAGTATTTCAACTCTGATTCGGCTCTACAAGGCCCTGGGCGGCGGCTGGAAGCCCGCTGCAGTTAACGAAACCCCACCTCTACAGCAAGGCAGCACATCATGAATAACGCCTCTATCGATGAAAAAGACCCACTGGCCCGAATCGTCGCGGCGGAAAAATCAGCGCGTTTTCTGGGACTCTCTGGCCGTGTCTGGGTGATCGTTGTATTGGTCTTGTTCATGGCAATCGGTGTATTTTACCTGCGTGCTCGCAGCGCTGCTTCAACACCCCAATACCTCGCCGAGGAAGTAGTGCGTGGCAATCTCACTGTCACAGTCTCGGCTACCGGCAACCTGCAACCCACCAACCAGGTGGACGTGGGCAGCGAACTTTCCGGCACCATCGAATCAGTTCTGGTAGACGACAACGACCGGGTGCATAAAGGCCAGCTTCTTGCCCGGCTAGACCTTTCCAAGCTGAACGATCAGGTCGCCAAGTCCGAGGCGGCGCTTGTCTCTGCCGAAGCCCAGGTTGATCTGATGCGGGCGACAGTAGAGGAGTCCCGCGCCAACCTTGCGCGGCTGCGGCAGGTAGCCGAACTATCTGGTGGTAAAGTACCATCCAGGGCCGAGCTCGATACCGCACAAGCCACCCTGAACCGGGCCACCGCCAACGAGGCGGGTTCCCACGCCGCAGTGACGCAGGCGCGCGCCACACTCAAATCCGACCAGACCAACCTGGCCAAGGCCTCGATCCGCTCCCCCATCGATGGCGTGGTGCTGGCGCGTAAGGTGGAGCCGGGACAGACCGTCGCCGCCTCCCTCCAGGCACCGGTGCTGTTCACCCTGGCCGAAAATCTGGCACAGATGGAACTCCAGGTGGATGTGGACGAAGCCGATGTGGGCCAGGTACACGCAGGCCAGTCCGCCACCTTCAACGTAGACGCCTACGCCGGGCGCAAGTACCCGGCAAACATCATCCGCGTCGGTTACGGCTCGCAGACCAAAGATGGCGTGGTGTCTTACAAGACCATCCTCAAGGTGGACAACGATGACCTCAGCCTGCGCCCCGGCATGACGGCCACCTCCGAGATCACCACGGCGACGCGCGAGAACGTACTGCTGGTGCCGAACGCAGCATTGCGTTTCACACCGCCGAAGCAATCCGGCAAAGAGGATAAAAAAAGCGGCAGCTTTGTTTCCAACCTGCTGCCCAAACCACCCAGCAGCACTTCGTCAAAACCAGTCGGTTCTCCCACAAAAGACAGCTCGCAACTGGTGTGGGTGCTGCGCGACGGGCAGCCCGTGGCCGTGCCGGTCACCGTGGGTGTGAGCAACGGACACCAGACCGAAGTGACCGGCGGCGAGTTAAAACCAGGCATGCAGGTAATCACGGAAAGCGTGGTCACGCAGAAATGAACGGCGACAACACTCCCGCTTCACTCATCGAACTGAGCGCCATCACCAAGACCTACGGCCAGGGGCAGGCTGCCTTCCAGGCTCTGAGCGGCATCGATCTCACGATCCAGAAAGGGGAATTCGTCGCCATCATGGGGCCAAGCGGGTCGGGCAAGTCTACCGCGATGAACATCCTCGGCTGCCTCGATATCCCCAGCAGCGGCGCCTATCTATTTCGTGGCGTCCATGTGGAACAGCTGAGCCGCAATCAGCGCGCGCTGCTGCGCCGCCATTACCTCGGCTTTGTGTTTCAGGGATTCAATCTGCTGGCTCGCACCTCGGCTCAGGAGAACGTGGAATTGCCCCTGCTCTATCGCGGTGAAAGCGCAGCCTCACGCCATGCGATGGCACGTGCGGCGCTGGCATCCGTTGGCTTGAAGGGGTGGGAGCACCATACCCAGGCTGAACTCTCCGGCGGCCAGCAACAGCGCGTTGCCGTTGCGCGCGCCATCGTCACAAAGCCAACCGTCCTCTTGGCGGATGAGCCCACTGGCAACCTGGACAGCAAAACCAGCCGCGAAATCATGGAACTGCTGACGGCCCTCAACCGAGATCAGGGCATTACCATCCTGATGGTCACGCATGAGCCGGATATGGCTCAGTATGCCCATCGTATCGTGCATTTCGTAGACGGCCAGGTGGACAGCGACATTCGCAACGGGGAGCAAGCCTGATGATCTGGAGCACTTTCCTGCTGGCCTTGCGTGAAATCCGGCGCAACCTGATGCGCTCTTTTCTCACTATCCTCGGCATTGTCATCGGCGTCAGCGCGGTGATCACTATGGTGACTCTGGGCAACGGCGCTACAAAGGTAGTGTCTGACCAGATTTCCAGCCTCGGCAGCAATCTGCTGATGGTGCGCCCCGGCAAGCGGCTCGGGCCGGGCCGGGATTCCGCCGGCGCGCCCAGTTTCAAGATCGCCGACGCCGATGCCATCCGAACCCAGGTTGGTGGCCTGGATGCGGTTGCGCCCACAGTCGGCCGAAGCGTAACCGTAGTTTACGGTGCCAGGAACTGGTCCACCACCATCAATGGCAGTACCAATGCCTATTTCCTGACCGGCAACTGGAAACTAGCTGCCGGGCGCACGTTCAGCGATGCAGATGAGCGCGCCGGAAAATCCGTGTGCGTGATCGGCGAGACTGTGCGGCGAGAACTGTTCGGCAACCAGAACCCCCTCGGCAACGAAATCCGCATCAAACAGTTCTCCTGCGAGATCATCGGCCTGCTGGCATCGAAAGGCCAGGGCGCAATGGGCATGGATCAGGACGACACGGTGATCATGCCCCTGCGCACGGTGCAACGCCGGCTGACCGGCAGCCAGGATGTGAGCATGCTGATGATTTCGGTGAAGACCAGCGCTTCCACGGCGAAAGTGATCGAGCAGATCAACCTGCTGATGCGCGAGCGGCGCAAGATTTCCGGTAATGAGGAAGACGATTTTAACGTCCTCGACACCAAGCAGATCGCTGAAACCCTGTCTGGCACCATCCGCATCATGACCGGGTTGCTCGGCGCAGTGGCGGCGGTGAGCCTGCTGGTGGGTGGCATCGGCATCATGAACATCATGCTGGTGTCGGTAACCGAGCGTACTCGTGAAATCGGCATTCGCCTCGCCATCGGTGCGCTGGAACGTGAGGTGCTGCTGCAGTTTCTTATCGAAGCGGTTGCCCTGTCCTCCTTCGGCGGTTTAGTGGGCGTTGCTCTGGCCACCCTGGCCTCGATCGGACTGGCGCAATTGATGCAGGTACCCTTCCTCTTCAATCCCGGCATCAACCTGCTATCTTTCCTGTTCTCGGCTGCGATCGGAGTAATTTTCGGCTACTTTCCGGCGCGCCGCGCGGCACAACTGGATCCGATCGAGGCTTTACGGCATGAATAAAATATGCCGGCCAATTTCCCTGCACCGCAGCCCCAGGTCGATTTGCCACTTTTTTTATAGTTGCCGACGGTGTTGACGGTTAAAATAGGCGGGTTGAAAAAACCAAGGAATTCTTCATGCACCTGATCCGCCCATTTACCGGTCTCAGACCCGCCCACAACCGCGCCACCGAAGTCGCCGCCCCGCCCTACGACGTGCTTTCCACCGATGAGGCACGTATCCGAGCCGAAGACCATCCCTGGAGCTTCCTGCACATTTCCAAGCCGGAAATCGACTTGCCGGCTGGCACCAATCCTTATGCACCCGAGGTCTACGCGAAGGCAGCAGAGAACCTGAAGAAAATGCTGGCCGAAGGCATACTGGCGCGTGACACAATGCCCTGCTATTACGCCTATCGCCTGATCATGGGCGGGCACAGCCAGATTGGCCTGGTGGCGGCGGCTTCGGTGGCGGATTACGACACCAACCGCATCCGCAAGCACGAGTTCACCCGGCCCGACAAGGAAGACGACCGGGTGCGCCAGATTGATGCGCTGAATGCCCAGACCGGCCCGGTGCTGCTGGCCTACCCCGATGCCCCGGAAGTAGACGAAATCCTGGCACTTGCCGCATCCGCCGCACCGGATGCCGACGTGACCGCCGAGGACGGTGTCCGCCACACGATCTGGGTGATACGCGACAGCGCAACGCTGGACAAGTTAACAGCCGCCTTCGATGCCATGCATGCGATTTATATTGCCGACGGCCACCACCGTTCGGCCGCCGCCTCACGCATCAGCGCCGCCCGCAAGGCCGCCAATCCGCAGCATAGCGGCGAGGAAAGCTACAACTATTTCCTGTCCGTGATCTTTCCCCATCACCAGATGAAAATCATGGACTACAACCGTGTCGTCATCGACCTGAATGGCCTGGACACGAAAGCTTTCCTCAAGCGCATCGCCGAACAGTTCTCTGTGCAGGCGAGCGCCTCCCAGGTCAAGCCAGCCAAACCCAATGAGTTCGGCCTCTATCTGCCTGGCCAGTGGTACCGTCTGGAAATTCGCGCCGACCTGATTCCACAAAACGATCCCGTAGCACGCCTAGATGTCAGCCTGCTACAGAATCATCTCATCTCACCGGTGCTTGGCATCAATGATCCGCGCCGCGATAAACGCATCGACTTCGTCGGTGGCATCCGCGGCCTGGCTGAGCTGGAAAAACGCGTCGACAGCGGTGAAATGGCCGTGGCTTTCGCCCTGTGCGCAACCCGCATGGAAGACCTGATGGCCGTCGCCGATGCGGGCGAGGTGATGCCACCCAAGTCCACCTGGTTCGAGCCTAAACTGGCCGACGGTCTGGTGTCGCACGTGCTGGATTGATGCCGGGGAAACGCCGCCTCGCGGAATTTGGTCTGGCGGCCATGGACATGGATTCCACCCTGGTTACCGTCGAAACTCTGGATGAAATCGCCGACCTGGCCGGCATCAGGGAACAGGTAGCGCCAATCACGGATGCGGCCATGCGAGGCGAGATCGACTTCTGCGAAAGCCTGACCCGTAGGGTCGCGCTGTTCAAGGGACTGGATCAAAGCGTGTTGCAGCGGATCTACGACGAGCGTGTGAGACTCACTCCCGGTGCGGAACTGCTTATCGCCGAGCTTAAGCGGCTAGGCATTAAGACTGTACTCATTTCCAGTGGCTTCGATTATTTTACAGAGCGACTGAAAATCCGACTAAGGCTGGATTTCTCTATATCCAACCGAATCGAAATCGTGGATGGCAAGCTTACCGGAAGGATTTCGGGCAAGATTCTCGACGGCCAGGGCAAGGCTGGCTACCTGGACAAAATTCGGGTGAAGCTTGGACTTGCGAAGGAACAGACTATCGCCATCGGCGACGGTGCCAACGACCTGGAAATGCTGGCTACTGCCGGAGTCAGCATCGCCTATTGCGCAAAACCCGTGGTCAAGTCACAGACCCATTACGCATTGGAAAGCGCCGGTCTGGATGGAGTCATCAAGCTATTCGCCAAATCGTAATAAAAATGCCTACATATAATTGAACAGCGACAGCCCCTGAATTTTAACGAAAGACTGCTGCGCCGCTTCCAGCGAGGCCTTCTGACGAGTCAGATCAGTAATCGACTTGGCGTAGTCCAGATCCTGCAAGCCTGAAATGGTTTGCTGATACTGCAACTGCAAATCCTCACCCGTGCTTTTAACCGAATCCACTTCCTTCATCCGTGAACCCACCGCCGCCCGTACGGTCAGAACGCTGGTCTGCGCATTACTAAGGCTGGTCATGGCCAAATTCAGATTATTCTGGTAGCTGGCTGCAGCCGCAGGGGTACCAACACCCGCCTCCAAAGCCGTAATCAGGTTGTGCAGGGTCGTAAACAAATCTTCGTTCTGGCTTGCCTTGACCGTGAATTGATCGCCCCCGGCGGGGTTGCCTTCTATCTTGGTCGACACGCCGAAATCAAAAGCCGGCTCGGTTCCCTGACTGGTTAACGGTATGGTCTGCCCACTCGTGTAGGTTCGCCAGTTTGACGACCAACCCGAAGCACCCGAAGTCAGTAGCGAATTATTGGTTTTATTGTTGATAATATCGTATGTCCAGCCCGCCGTAGCACTAGGCGCTACGACAAAACTATCGCCAGCCACAGGGGTACCATTGAACACGATATCCGCCCCCTCAAAACTCTGGGTCAGAGGTGTTCCAGGCGTATAACTCCCGGTTGTATTAGCACCAGACACCGTGTCAGTAACGGTGAAGGTGAAGGGAGCGCCAGCACCCGCAAAGGAAACGAGCAGATTCTTGCCACCTGCGTTCCATGCCGCTTGATCCACGATTCCTGCCGTCACCGCTACCGTGCCGCCATTAGTCTTAGGACTCGCAGGAGAGTTTACAACTACACCATTGGCAGCGACACGGAAACCATCCCCTGGCAGCGGCACACCCGTAAGATCAAGACTAATCCCTGCGTTAATGGTGCCAAGAGTGCCATCCAGATTCACGGTAACAGGAGGAGCTAGAGTCGTGTCGTAATTGAAAGTAAAGCTATGCGGCGGTACCGCCAAATCAGTAATGGTGTAGTCGAAGGTGTTTACAGCCGCCCCCGCAGCCACGGCGATTTTAAGCCCACTGCCGCTTGCGGACCACGCCGCTGCGTTGTTAATCGTAGCCGCTACTGCACCAGTTCCGAAATTCGAGCTGGGCTTCACGTCAGTATTGGCTGCAAAACGAATCGAGTAATCCTTGCTACCAGCATTCCATTTGGCCGGATCGCTGACCGTTCCAGGATCGACAATCCCAGCCCCGGCATTAGTCGTCGCCGCTCTTGAGACAAAGGTACCATTCCCGTTCTTGATCTGCTGAAAAACGCTAGATCCGGAATCACTCACCGGAATTTGCCGTGACGGGCTGATCTGAATCAGGCGCTGCCCCTCATCCCCCGAGTAGGCCATCACCCCTGGCGCAGTCTCGCCGAATGGGCGAGTGTCTCCCTTGTAACCCGAAAACATGTATTGGCCATTACCATCAGTGCTGTTTGCCAAGCCCAACAGTTCTTGATAATTCGAGCGTAACTCCGTTGCCAGGGCGGCGCGATCACTACTTGTAAGCGATGCATTCCCCGCATACACCGCTGTTGTCTGCGCATTCTGGATCAGATTACCAATACTATTCAGGATGCTGTCTTCCAGACCCAACTTGCTGGTTGCCGTGCCCGTATTGACGTCAAACTGCTTGTTGAGCGATTGAGACTGCGACACCTCCAACACGCGCGCAGCGGCAACCGGGTCATCGGATGGAGTCAAAATCCGGCGGCCAGAAGAAACCTGTTGTTGCGTTTTGATCCAGTCGGCTGTCTGCTGCTGAATACTGGCAACACCCTTATCAAACAACATGCTCGTGCTTATGCGCATGATTTACTCCCTATCTTCCCAAACTAAGCAACGTGTCAAACAGCGTGCTGGCAATCTGCATCATCTTGCCCGCCGCCTGGTAGGCTTGTTGGTAGCGCATCAGGTTAGCGGCCTCTTCGTCCAGATTGACGCCTGACAACGACTGTTGAATTTCCTGTGTCTGAGCCACCAGACTGGTCTGAGCTTTCGAGGTCACATCCAGTTCGTGGGTCTTGTTACCCACCATGCTGACCAGCTGGCTGTAGGCGCTCTGGTAAGAGACGGTCCCTCCAGCGAGGGTATTTTGTGTTTGCAGCCCCGCCAGCAGTAACGCGTTACGGTTATCGGCCACACCACCGGCATTTGCACCGACGGTAAAAGTATCCCCTGCAACTGGCGAACCTGTAATCTGCGCTGTCCAGCCGTTGAAGGAAATCGGCTGACCGGAAACATAACTCCCGGTTGCCGGCTTGCCCGTGTAAGTAAAGGTAGACGCAACCGGGTTGGTAGCAGTTGCAGGGTCTTGAATCGTCACCGTGCCGGCAGCAGCAGCCGTATCAACCGTGATCGTCAATCCGCTGACTGTGCTCGTATTGGCCGACGTCCCATTTCCAACCGTCAGTGTTGCGCCGGTTATGGTATATACAGTCCCAACCGGCCCGCTAATAGTGCCGCCGGAAATGGTCGTGGTCGTACCCGTCGCGGTGTAAGACCCGGCACCCGTGCCGATGGAGGTCGTTCCGCCGGCCACACCCGTGAAGCCGGGATTACTCCCACCACCGGCCACTGCCGCCGCAAGAGCTGCCGCCGACATAAATCCATTTGTACCTACAACCGTACTTTGGCCAGTGAAATTATTGGTTCTGCCGGCAAGATGATAGGTATTCGAACTGCCGAAAATGATCTGTATGTTACTGCTCAAATTCGGATCGACCGGCGGAGATAACGGCGTTGCCATACCGATGGTCGCCGTGGTCGAAGAGGTCGAGGTAACCGTCTTGTCGATGGTGAAGACATCCCCGGCAGCTGGCGCGCCCGTTCCGTTCGAAATATTGACGGTCCAGCCGTTGTAGCTAATTGAGCTGCCGGAAGTGTATGACACATTTTTTGCCAAGGTGGCGCCTGAGGTATTATCCACGACGTCAAAATCACTGGCTGAATTAAACTTGATCGTCACCTTATCGTTGAAAGAATTAACCGTTCCGGCACTGATACGCCCAGAGCCGGTATTGCTCAGCGTGGCCTCAGTCCTGATCGGCGCAGCAGCCGCAATTTTCGCCGGGTCCGTCAGGCCGACGCTAACATCGCGCGCCCCGTTGATCGTCGGCTTGATCAGGAAACTGGCGGCACCGGAAGGCGCCGGGTTCGGCACCTCGATACTCAAGCCATCCGCAAAGTAGGGGCTGGCCGCAGTACCCGCGCCTGTCATGGCCACCGCTTGCCCGGTCGTGGCATCCAGCAGACTCCAACTTGCTCCGCTAAAACTCAAACGATAATCGCTGGTCGTCACGGCGGCGACATTGTTAAATTTTACGGTGGGACTAACCGTCCCCGCCGGGTTGGTTGAATTCGGGATCACCTTGGGGGGAGGAACATTGAAAAATTTCGTGCCCATTGCCCCATTCAGATCCACACCGAGTTGGTGTTGGTCATTGAATGTTTGCGCCAACCCAATCGCAACGCGCCCCAGTTGATTCTGCGCAGCATCCAGAGTTTCACTGCGGAAAGCCAGAATCCCACCCAGGCTTCCGCCCTGCAAGCTTCCCTGGCTGAGAAGAACCGTGTTGCCGGCTGTTTTTAACCCCACTTCGAAACGTTCAGGATCCTCCAGGGAAGGAACTGCGGCCAGGGCGAACGACTGTTTATTAATCACCAGCGTCTGGCCGTTGCCGATAAAGACACTGAGGCTGCCATCGCTCTGCTTGACCGTCGACACCTTGACGAGCTTGTTGAGTTCCGCCAACATCTGGTCGCGCTGATCGAGCAAATCGTTGGCGGGCTGCAAGTCTCCCGATGAACTCTGTGCGACCCCGATCTGCTGGTTCATATTTGCGATCTGTTGCGCGTAGGTATTGATGGCCTCTAAGCTGCTGCGGATTTCGCTGTTAACGCCATCACGTATTTGGCTAAAGCGCTGGTCAATTGCCTGGAAACGCGAAACCATCGTCTGCCCGCTGCTCAGCATCGCCTGTCGCGATGGAACCGAGGCAGGATTCGCTGCCACATCCTGCACGCCATTGAAAAAATCCTGTAGCGCCGGAGACAGCCCGGAGTTGGGATCGGCAAGCATGTTATCGATCTGACGAATCTGGGAATAATAGGAGTCAAGCTGGCTGGACTGTGCCTGTGCCTGCATGACCTGACCGTCCAGCAGGTTGTTGTATAAGCGCTTCACCGTGTCCACCTGGGTACCCTGACCCAGAAATCCGATCCCGCTATACTGCGGAATTTTGGTACTTTGAACAATTTGCTGGCGATGAAAACCCGGCGTATTGACGTTGCTGATGTTATGGCTTGTCGTGGTAAGACCCGCTTGGGCAGCGTTCAATGCGCTTACTCCGACACTGTAAGTACTCATTTTACTTCTCCTTCACGCCCGGCCGCCTCGAAAGTCGCTTTTCCGGTGGAACCAATTATTTAGTTATCGGCAAAAAACAGCAAAACTTGAGCCTATCCAGCCAACGCCTGTCGCATAGTTTCGCCGTTCACCACGCGTGCAAGTTTGCTGGCGTACATTGGATCAGTCGCGTAGCCCGCTTGCTGCATCGCACGAGCGAAGCCTGCTGCATCAGCATCCTGCCCTAACACGCCCTGATAGCGCGGGTTGTTTCTCAACAGGGCAGCATAGTCACGAAAGCTTTCCGCATAGGAACCGTAGGCACGGAACTCTTCACGCCTGGTCTGCGGCACACCCTTAACGTATTCGGTGGTAGCCGCAGACGCCACCTCCCCATCCCATTTTGCTCCAGCCTTGATACCGAAAAGATTAAGACTGTCCTGTCCGTCCTGGCCTCGGATAGCTCGCTTACCCCAGCCACTCTCCAATGCCGCCTGACCAAGCAGAAAACGGGGTGGAATTCCCAGCGCCTTACCCGCTTCGACCGCATGCGGCCACAACTTGTCGACAAACTCCTGGGGGGTTTTAAAGGCAGATCCTGAATGCTGAGTGCTGAGTGCTGAGTCCTGAGTCCTGAGTCCTGAGTCCTGAGTAGTAGATGCTGAGCGTGGGGTGCCGGGCACCGAGACGACATGCTCAGGACTCAGGACTTGGGACTCAGGACTGGTTTTGTGCTCAGGACTGAGGGCTGAGGACTGAAGACGGTTTTTAAGGGTGAGTTGTTTTACCAGCATATCCGCCACACCGAGGCCCTTGCCCGTGGAAAGCTTCTGCGCCAGTTGCTGGTCGAACAGCTGCGTATAAAGGTTCCCCTGCTCGCTGTCGAGCATCCCATCCTTCGGAGTCGCTTCACGCATACTCTTCAACATCATATTCACAAAAATACCTTCGAACTGCTGGGCGACGGCCTTAAGCGCGGCATCGGGATCCTGCTTCACCTGCAGGCGAAGCTTGTCCACGCTCTGAACGTCGAGCGCGAACCGTGAGGAAATATCCTGTGTGCCTATCATGATTTTTTCCTAAATGACTTCCAACTCGGCACGCAGCGCGCCCGCAGCCTTCATCGCCTGAAGAATCGCGAGCAAGTCCTGCGGCGTCGCGCCTACCGCGTTCAATGCCTTAACGACACCATTCAATGAAGTACTGCGCGGCAGCATCACCAGGCCAGCTTTTTCTGCCTTGATTTCGATCTGCGCCTGCTGGGCGACCACCGTTTCCCCTTTGGAGAAAGGTGCAGGCTGACTCACCTGGGGTTCACTGGAGATGGTCACGGTCAGATTGCCATGTGCCACGGCGCAGGCCTCCACCATGACCGACTTGTTCATCACCACCGAACCTGTACGTGCATTCATGATGACCTTGGCCAGCGATTCACCCGGAGTCACGGTCAGATTTTCCATGCGCGCCAGAAAGGATACGCGCTGATTGATATCACGCGGCGCAAAGACCCTGATAACACGGCCATTCTCGGCATTGGCAACACCTTCTCCGAAGGAACGGTTGATTGATGTCACGACCCGACTGGCGGTGGTATAGTCTGAATCCTTCAACTCCAGTGTAATGAAATCACCTTGCCCCAGAGGCATGTCTACGGCACGCTCCACCGTAGCGCCATCGGTAATGCGGCCGACGCTCAACTGGTTCACCTGGGCGCTGCTGCCACCCGATGAGGCGCCCACGCCACCGACCAGCAAATTTCCTTGTGCCATGGCATAAACCTGGCTGTCCGCGCCCTTCAACGGGGTCATCAACAAAGTACCGCCGCGCAAGCTCTTGGCATTGCCAATGGAAGACACGGTGATGTCGATGGTCTGACCTGGCTTGGCGAAAGGAGGAAGCGTAGAGGTTACCGTTACCGCCGCCACATTTTTCAGTTGCAAGCTGGTTCCCGGTGGCAAGTTCACACCCAGCTGACCCAGCATGCTGACGACGCTCTGTACCGTAAAGGGCGTCTGGGTGGTCTGGTCACCACTACCATCCAGCCCCACCACCAAGCCGTAGCCAATCAGCTGGTTGTTACGCACGCCCTGGATCGTTGCCAAATCCTTGAGGCGTTCCGCATGGACAGGAAGAGCAATAAATACTGTCGCCACAAGCACGATAATTTTTGAAGATAGTTTCATTTCAACCCCCTGCCGTCAGCACAACAACATGCTGCTCGCTACACAATTTAACCTAATCATTGATAAGCATGAACCGTGCCAAATAAAAATAAGCGCCCATCATAACCAGCGCCTTTCTCGTTTTCTCCCGTTCCCGCTTGCGGGAGAGGATTGAGGAGAGGGGAACCCACGAGGGTCGCAACACTCATCCCAACCTTCTCCCAGCGGGAGAAGGAATAACTGTATAGGACGCTTGATTTAATTGAAGGGGAAATGCAGCGGCAAGAATTGCCGCTTGCGGCAAGATTATCGGGAGCACTCCATTGGACAGAAACTTTCAGAGACAAAACCACCCATCAGAATGGCAGGACCGACAGGAAAAATTTAGTCATCCAGCCCATGACTTGGGCGGAATCCATCTCACCCCGGCCCTTGAACTCGATACGGGCATCCGCAACCTGAGTTGAAACAACCACATTCGCCGATGAAATTGTGCTTGGGTTCACCACGCCAGAGAACCGGATATATTCGGTTCCCTCATTGATCCCCATCTGCTTCTCGCCGCTCACCAGCAAATTGCCATTTGGCAGTACGTCTATAACCGTCACAGTGAGCATTCCCAGTAGCGCATTCTTCTGGGATGAATCACCTTTTCCCTCGAATTTCTGGGAACCAGACGCAGTGACACTCGTATCAAAATTAGCTGCACCACCCAAAATTCCAGCAACACCCAGTTTCGATGGTGAGGGGGTATAGCCAAAAATCGTGGGCGTAGCAGCAGTTTCGGCGACGCTACTGGTTTTCCCAGCGGTAGAACTGACATTCTTGCTGGCGCTGGTTGATTCGACGATGTTAATGGTAAGCACATCCCCAATGTTGCGGGCGCGGCGATCCTCGAACAGGGGCCTTGAATAACTGGCTTGGTAGATCGCGCCACCCGATGCCACGCGCTCCGGCGCTGGCGCAGGTCTGACGCTCATCGGCTGGTGCACGTTGGTAGAGGGCACCGTGGAACATCCCACCAAAAAATTCAGGCTCAAAAACAGCATCATGCCGAATAGAATTTTTAACGCTTTCATGATCTCACCTCCCGCCTACCCTCATCACAACTGCGTCAACTTCTGCAACATCTGGTCGGAAACCGTAACTGCCTTGGAATTGATCTCGTAGGCTCGTTGCGCCTGTATCATGTTGACCATCTCCTCCACCACGTTGACATTGGAAGTTTCGAGATAGTTCTGATTGAGGAAACCCAAACCGTTGGTGCCCGGCGTATTAGCCGAAGGCGCGCCTGATGCTGCCGTTTCCTGGAACAGATTTTCACCCAGACTTTGCAAGCCAGCCGGATTGATAAAGCCTGCCAATTGAAGGGTGCCAACCTGCGTTACCGCGGTAGAGCCAGCCTGCAATACGGACACAGTGCCATCCTTACCGATCGTCACACTGGTTGCATTCGAGGGTATGGTAATAGCGGGTTGTACTGAATAGCCGCTGGATGTCACCATCTGCCCCTGGCTGTCGACCTGAAACGATCCATCACGAGTATAGGCAGTCGTTCCATCCGGCATCAGTATCTGGAGAAATCCTTTACCGTTGATTGCCACATCCAAGGCATTGCCAGTCTGTTGGAGGCTACCCTGAGTGTGTATCTTTTCCACCGCCACAGGGCGTACGCCTGTACCCAGTTGCAAACCGGTGGGCAACTGGGTCTGCTGCGAGGACTGAGCTCCCGGCTGGCGCAAAGTCTGGTAAAGCAGATCCTCGAACACCGGACGCGCCCGCTTGAAGCCATTGGTGCTGACGTTCGCCAAGTTGTTGGAGATCACATCGATATTGGTCTGCTGCGCATCCAGGCCGGTTTTGGCAATCCACAGGGAACGTATCATGGTCGTTTATCCTTATCCATTCAGGCTCATAATTTGGTTGGCTTTTTGCGCGTTGGCCTCCGCATTTTGCAGCAGCTTTATCTGCATATCATACTGACGCGCCAAGCTGATCATGCTGACTAACGAATCGACCGCATTGACATTACTGGTTTCAAGCGACTTCTGGGCCAACACCACGTTTGCATCCGCCGGCGCGGGCAGGCCGCTGCTCAGACGGAACAAACCATCGCCGCTCTTGATCAGGTCAGTTTCAGGTGGATTGACCAACTTGACTCTGCCGACCGTCGCAACCGTGTTGGGAGCTTGGCCCGCCGGAATAATCGAGACCGTACCGTCCTTGGCAATCGTCACTTCCGCATCAGGCGGCACTGCCAACGGACCGCCATCGCCCATCACCGTCAGGCCATTGCGAGTTTGCAGCAAGCCGTTGGCGCCCACCAGCAAACTACCGTTGCGGGTGTAAGCCTCACTGCCATCCGCCGCCTGCACCGCAATCCAACCCTTGCCCTGCACCGCCACATCCAGGTCGCGATCCGTGTTCAGAATCGCGCCCGTTGAAAAGTCCGCCCCCGAGGTCGAATCCACGACGAAGGTTCGCGTCTGCGCACCCTCGCCCAGCACCGGCAAGGCGCGAAAAGAATTGGCCTCCGCCTTATAGCCGGTCGTGGAAGCATTGGCCAGGTTATGCGCCACCTGCGCCTGCTGGTGCATGGTGTGATTGGCGCCATTCATCGCGATGTAGATCAGACGATCCATTTTCTTAGTCCTGAGTTGCGAGTCCTGAGTGCTGAGTGGAAGGTCCTAAGTGAAGCATTCAGGGCGTACCACTCAGCACTCAGGACTACTTAATTACCTGAGGTTAACGATGGTCTGCATAATGGAATCCTGAGTTTTGATTGTCTGGGCATTAGCCTGGTAAAACCGCTGAGCGGTAATCATGTTCACCAGTTCAGCCGTCAGATCAACGTTAGACTCCTCAACCGCTCCTGACTGCATGACACCCAGACTTCCAGAACCCGGCGTACCGATCAACGGTTGATTGGAATCTGGTGTTTCTGCCCACTGGTTGTTGCCCAGAGGCTTCAGACCGTTCGGATTGGTGAAGTTGGCCAGAACGATCTGACCGAGGCTTCTCGATTGCCCATTGCTGTACCGCCCCTGAATGATACCGTCCGATCCAATGTTAAACCCGTTAAGACGACCCGAGGAAAAACCGTCCTGAGTCAGGGCGTTCACACCAAACGGACTGCCATACTGGCTTGTTCCGGTAAAGTCGAGATTGAAAACCAGCGGGGCAGCCGCACTATTGACCGAGCCCAAAGCAGTCGAAATCCCGGCAAGATCGAGGGAAACGCTCAGTGGCATGGTCGTAGTCAGCTTGCCAGAAGTATCGAATGCCAGTTGCGTTGCCGACAGTGTCGCCCCTGGAGTCGTCACACCAGCCACTGCCGTCTGTGCTGCCGTATTGGCTACCAAAGTTGAAGCTGCTTCCGCTATTTGTGCAGCACCCGCAGGGGGAGAGGCAATAACAGCGGCATTCATCGCCGCCATGGCGGCAGCTGAAGTTTTTGCTGCGGCGACGGCAGCATTGATCAATGCTGCCGTGCTAGGGGCGGCACCCATATTAGTTACCGCCGTAGTGGCAGCAGCGGCGGCAGCAATCGCATTTGTGGCAGCAACATACGGCGGAGACCCCACTGCCCAAAGGCCTTGAACCGCACCAGCGCGTGTATCAACACCTACCGCTCCACCTGTACCCAGGGCTGTCGTATTTGCACTTACTGCCGCGTAGTTGGCGGGCACGTTCGATGCGGTTCCGTCCACGTTGGCATTCAGACTCCAGGTGCTCGGAGTAACCGCAGATTTCGTAAAGTACAGCGACAATACATGGGGATTACCCAGTGTGTCGTAAACCGTCATCGAAGTCGACTTATTATAGCTGGTCGGGTCGAGCGGGTTGAAAGTGCCGGTGGCAGGGATCTCCCGGGAATCCAGGTTAACGCCTACCTTGGCGCCTGCAGCACTGGCGCTCCCGCCCGTCGCCTGGGGCGGCAGATCGGCAGTTGGCAGGTTCACCGGAGCCGGATTGGTCGCCACAATATTACCGCTGGTTGGGTCCACTCCGTATCCTGTCACCTTGGCGCCGGTTGAGCTAACAACATACCCGTCCTTGTTAAGTTGGAACTGGCCGTTGCGGCTGTAGCTGATCGTGCCGTTAGTGTCCAGACGGAAAAACCCTCCGCCGTTAATCGCCACATCCAGCGGATTATTGGATGAACTGATGTTGCCCTGGGTAAACTGCTGCGCTACGCTGGTCGTCTTGGTTCCCAGACCGACCTGCCCCGCCCCCCCGCCCGACAGTGATGCCGCATAGACATCCGCAAATTGTACTTGCGAGGTCTTGAACCCTACCGTACCGGCGTTGGCGACGTTGTTTCCGATGGCATCAAGATTTTTTGCTGCCGCATTCAGACCACTTAATCCCTGTTGAAAGCCCATGATTCACTCCCGCCTAAAATATCTGCTTAACTGTAGAGACATTAACGCTGCCCAGCACATCGGTATTAAGCGTCACCCCTGAAGCCCCCAGGGAAACACTGCTCACATTGCCAAGTGCCAGCAATGTTGCATCCACCTTATTTCCGCCCTGGCTCGCACTCACCTCAAACTTATAAGTGCCGCTGGGTGCTATTGCACCACCATCTACAACCCCGTCCCACTGGAACATGACATTGCCCGCCTGCTGAGCTCCCAAATCCATGCTGTGCAGTGTATTGCCCGCCGCATCCTTGATGCTCACCACAGTCTTGTCCGTTGACAAGGCAAGCTCGAACCCACCTGCGGCAAATCCATTTTGCAATGACAGGCTGGAGCCCGGCGCCAGCACGCTACGCCCGATCATACCCGCCGCCTGCAGAGACTGACTCGACGCAAAAGAACTCGACATGGCCTGCAACGTCGAATTCAGTTTATCGATCCCGGTGACTGTGCTCAGCTGCGCCATTTGCGAAGTAACCTGGGCATTATCCATAGGATTGAGCGGATCCTGATTTTTCATCTGGGTAACCAGCAGTTTCAGGAAACGATCTTCCGACTCCTGAGCGGCACTTTTTGTTGTCGTTGTCGCCGTGCTGGCTCCACTCGTGACTGCATCAACTGTACTCATGGTTCTTTACTCCTTATTGACCCAAGGTCAGAGTTTTCATCAGCAGCGTCTTCGCTGTATTCATCATGTCCGCATTATTCTGGTACGAACGCGAGGCCGAGATCATGTTGACCATTTCCTCCACTACATTGACGTTGGGCATGGTGACAAAACCCTGGGCGTCCGCCAACGGATGCTTCGGGTCGTACATGCGCTTCATCGGCGACGGATCCTCGATCACCCCCGCCACTTTCACGCCGGCACTTCCGGAACGGCTACCGCCAAGCGGCATCGCGCTAAACACGACCTGCTTTGCCCGATAGGGTTGGCCGGTTGAACTGGTTGCGCTATCCGCATTGGCGAGATTGCTCGCTACCGTATTGAGGCGCTGCGATTGCGCTGTCATGGCGGATCCGGCAATATTGAATACGTTAAATAATGACATTATTGGCCCTGTATTGCTGCTTGCATGGTTTTGAACTTGCTGCCAAGACTATCCAGCAAGAACTGATAGTGAATGGCGTTGTCGGTGAATTGTGCACGTTCCACGTCCATATCCACGGTATTGCCGTCAATACTGGGTTGCACAGCGGCACGGTAAAGTGCCTGCACATTCTGAGTACCGGCAAATGTTTTCATATGGCCAGCGGATGTCACGTTCATAGCCAGATTCCCCACTTGCGCACCCTGTGCACGTTGTAGCTCAGTGGCGAAATTAATATCTCTCGCCTTGTAGTTGGGCGTGTCGGCATTGGCAATGTTGGATGCCAGCATCTGCTGCCGGTTGGCACGCAAATTTAGAGCGTCTCGCAAAAAACCGATCTCTTTATCGATGCCACTAATCACTTGATTCACACTCCGACTGGGTTCACTCAGCCAGAATAAAGCATAAGGCGTGCCAGAACCGCGGACATTCAGGCAGCACGGCAATTCAAGCAAGGATAAGACTAGGTTGTGAAGTTGCGGACCATCAGGTGGCGGCAAGAATTGCCGCCTTCGGCAAGATTGTCCGGCAAGGGGGAATTACTCGGCGGCAAACACCCGGTTACGGCCCGCCGCTTTTGCTTTGTAGAGCGCCTGATCGGCCCGTGAGATGATGGCATCGGCCGATTCATCCGGCTGGCGCAGCGCAATGCCAGCACTGAAGGTGATTAACACCTTCTCATTTTTGTGCAGAAAAAATTTCTTGGTCAACTCCCGCTGCAACCGCATCATGGTCTTCATTCCTTCCTCGACGCCAGTCTCCGGCAGAATGATGACGAACTCCTCACCGCCGAAACGCGCAATCACA
This sequence comes from Sulfuricella denitrificans skB26, assembly GCF_000297055.2. Classification (NCBI taxonomy): domain Bacteria; kingdom Pseudomonadati; phylum Pseudomonadota; class Betaproteobacteria; order Nitrosomonadales; family Sulfuricellaceae; genus Sulfuricella; species Sulfuricella denitrificans. The sequence goes on from NC_022357.1 coordinate 1,727,679, forward strand.
TCCGTCGGCCGCAAGGTTTCTTTGACCACGTGTACCAAATGAACCAGCGCATCGTCGCCGGCATCATGGCCGTAGGTGTCGTTGAGACGCTTGAAATAATCGATATCGAACAGTGCCACGCAAAGCGGTGTATGGGTTCTTTCGGAACGTGCAAACTCACGCTGGAAGGCATCTTCCATGCCACGACGGTTAAGTGTGCCGGTCAGAAAATCTTCATGCACCAGACTGGTGGTTTTATCCAGTTCGGCCTCCAACTCCCTGATCTTGTTCTCTGAAGCTTCCACCTGCTTGCGCGTTTCCTCCATCTCGTCGCGCGAACGTTGCATATCGACCTGCATCCCCTTGGTATCGCTCATCAAGTTCTCAAGGATCCGGTTCAATTGGTTGATATCATCGGTCTTGCTAATCTGCTCGGAATAACCCTCGATTCTCTTATTGTATTCGGACGTGCTGGATGACATTTCACCCAACCGTCCAATGAATGATGTCACCATATTTTTTAGCGTCGTCTTTGCATCGTTCAGACCCTGCTTAAGCGCTCCCTGCTTATAGATCAGCTCCTTGAAGCTACGCTCGACATCGTAAATAACGCGTGGATTCAGTGGCTGCGAAATTATCTCCTGCACCACGGCAATCTGGCCATGTAACCACTGATCATCCAGAGACAACTCGCTGATGTTGTCCACCAGCAGCTTCAAAAGTTTCAACAGCCCATCCATGATTACCGCATCGGATTCACCACGCAGTTCAAGCTTGATCCAGAACTGCTTGAGTGACCTGGACAGTTTTTCCAATGCATCGGGACTTTCTGCCACACGTACCGTAACCGCTAATTTGTTAGCCTCGCCAGCCAATTCGGGGAACTGAGTCAAGTGCGGAACAATACCGGTTTCCAAGGTTTGGGCCAGCATTTCCCGCAATAGTCTGAAATTATCCTTCGACAGCGCATCTGCGCTTACCGCCAAGGCCTTCACCCCTGCAACCGGGGTTGAAATTTGTGCGACCCTCCCTGGCTCAGCCTCTTCAGAATCCGATGCGCCCTCGTCCATCTGCATACCCGCTTGGCCCGCCGGGTTTTTCGCCCATGCATTGACCAGCGCCTGCAATTTTTTGTGCAGATTTCTGGAGTCCGAGGCGAAATTGATCAACACCCGCTCCACGCCTTCTTTCTTTCTGGCTATGGGAAGCCCGCTTTGCTTGAGATCCCATTGCTTCAGCAACTCCCTGATCAAATTCGCCCAGGACGCCTCCTCGCCACCCGACTGACCGACCAAGGCGGACATCCCGGATTCAAATTCTTTCCAATCGCGCTCTCCAATAGCCTTGTCAATCAGCGCCAAGGTCTTGCTCAATGCGGGATTTTTTTTGGCCAACCCTTGCAGTATTTTCTGTAGCGCCTGGTCCGCACCCTGATTCCCACCACCGGAAGGTTTGCCGGAGGTTTCATCGTAAATTTTCTGGTAGTTTTCGGGCGTCGGCAAAAGGCGCCGAACGGAAAGAAGCTTCAGGGTTTCGCGTGCGATATCGGTAGGATTGGTAAATGTCGGCATGTGATTAGGGTTATTGAGGTCACTTGAAGGCTCCAACTCGATGGAAACCTGATCAATGGATCATAGCACTCGCCACATCACGCTTCAATCCATACCTTTTTTTCTTATAGCCGCGGCGCTTAACGTCCCGATAAAGCAGGTGTTAGCCTCCACTGAAACCTCGTTTTCGGGTTACAATTACGATAACCCGCAACCATTCCGTACCTCTGATGGTCAATTTCCCAGCTCGATCTTTTTTTGGCAACAAGCACATCTTGGTGGCGCTCTGCTGCCTGCTTGCCACCTTTTCGCCAGCCTGTGCCAGCGCCGGCTGGCAGGATATTGGAATGATCCGCAAAACGGTAGATCACTTCGTGCGACAGAATACCGCCGAACTGCCTGGAGAGGTCACATCGACCGTGGGTGCGATTGACCCACGCCTGCAACTGCCCTCATGCGATACACCGGAAGCTTTCCTACCCTCCGGCAGCCGATTGTGGGGAAACTCCACCGTAGGGGTGCGTTGCCAGTCCGCCACCCCATGGACCATTTATGTGCCGGTCAGCGTCAGGATCATGGCGCAGACCGCCGTAGCCACCCGCCCTTTAAGCGCCGGCCAGACTGTCAGCCCAGCCGATGTCGCGATGCAAGGCAATGATCTTTCGCAACTGCCACCTGGCGTCATCACGGATCCCGAACTTGCCATCGGCAAAACCGTCATTTATAGCGCCTCAACGGGTCAACCCTTCCGGCATGATATGTTGCGAGCCCCCAAAGTCATCCAGCAGGGGCAAACAGTGAAGCTGATGGCGAAAGGAAACGGGTTCCAGGTCACGTCTGAAGGCAAGGCGCTCGCGAATGCCACCCTGGGTCAAGTAGTATCGGTGCGCACCCAGTCCGGAGAAGTCATCAGCGGCATCGCCAAACAGAATGGCGTGGTGGAAGTGAATTTTTAGTGACAACAAATTATGAGATGCTATGACTGCTAAAAATCTGGATGGCAAAGCGCTGTCCGAGCAAATTCTTCAACAAGTCAGGCAAGGAGTCGAAGCACGCCTTGTCGCTGGCAAACGCGCGCCGGCACTGGCCGTCATCCTGGTTGGAGCAGAACCTGCCTCAGCGATCTACGTACGCAATAAGCGACGCTCGTGCGAAACTGCTAATGTGCGCTCAGTCTCCCACGACCTGCCCGCGGCCACCACCCAGGAAACGTTGCTGGCGCTGATCGACCAGTTCAACGACGACCCCGGTATCGACGGCATTCTGGTTCAGTTGCCATTGCCGCAACACATCGACCCCGAAACCGTGATAGAACGCATCCATCCGGACAAGGACGTGGACGGCTTCCACCCCTACAACATCGGTCGACTGGCGCTACGCATCCCGGTGCTGCGCCCATGCACCCCGCATGGCGTGATGACCCTGCTCAAGACCACTGGGGAAAACCTTAAGGGAAAACATGCCGTGATCGTCGGCGCTTCCAACATCGTCGGACGGCCGATGGGACTGGAACTCCTGCTCGCCGGCTGCACTGTCACCACCACCCACCGCTTCACCCGTGACCTGCCCGCTTTCATTCGCCAGGCGGAAATTCTGGTGGTGGCAGTAGGCAAACCAAAATTCATTCAGGGTGAATGGATACGCGAAGGAGCAACGGTAATTGATGTCGGCATAAACCGCCTTCCGGACGGCAGCATCTGCGGCGATGTCGAATTCGAAGAGGCGCGCCAGCGTGCTGCCTGGATCACACCTGTACCTGGCGGAGTGGGACCGATGACGGTCGCAACGCTGCTGGAAAACACATTAACAGCAGCCCAAAGGCACGCGCCGTAACCTGCACTTAGCCTGCGGCGTGCCAGCGCCGTAACAAATCAAGATCGACACATCCCTGGTCAGTCGCTTCCCCTTTCATCATGCGAAATGGCTGACCTGGCTCGCCCAGATCGCTCAGTACCGCCACCACGCCAGAGAAATCGTGATCCAGCGTATAGTCGTTGATCGTCACAACGGTTTTCAAACCTGCGCCCACACTTGCCCTTACGCCGTTCTCCGAGTCTTCTAGCGCCAGGCAATCAGCCGCATCGAGCTTCATCTTGTCCAGCGCCCAGAAATAGATATCCGCCGCCGGTTTCTTCGCAGGAACGATATCACCTGCCGCAATCACCTCGAACCATTCAGCCGGATCGCCACCCAGGGTATTACCCAATAGGGCGGTCACATTCTCCGGGGTAGTAGTAGTCGCGATCGCCAACCTGATGCCGGCGTCCCTGGCCTCGTTAAGCAGCCGCTTGACACCGCTACGCAGGGGTATCCCACCCTGACTTAGTAACTCGACGTAATGACCGGTTTTGGCCTTGTGCAGGGCCACCACCAAATCGTCAAAATCTTTGGGCTTGCTGTAATCCGGCCGGAAACGCTCCACATAAAACCGGATACGTTCCTTGCCACCAGTCACTTCCAGCAACTTGCCGTACAGCGGCACATCCCATTCCCAATCCAACCCAAACTCCCGGAAAGCCGCATTGAATGCCAACCGGTGACCATCACGCTCGGTGTCCGCGAGGGTGCCGTCCACATCAAAAATCAAAGCCTTTAACACGCTTGCTCCTTTTGCCCAAACTTGCGATAAGTCAGAATTTCTGTTATTAAAGCGGTTTCGCTAAAAACGGTAGAGCTTACATGTCCGCAGAATTACGCAAACAATTCACCCCCTACGTTCCAAAAAAGAATGAAGAATACATGAACACTCGACAGCTTGCGCATTTTCGCAAAATTCTCGAGGACTGGAAAGGCGAACTGAGCCAAGATATCGACCGTACCGTGCATACCATGCAGGACGAAGCGACGATCTTTGCCGACCCCAATGACCGCGCCAGCCAGGAATCCGACATGGCACTGGAACTCAGAAACCGCGACCGCGAACGCAAACTCATCAAGAAAATCAACGAAACTATCGGCAAAATCGAAGCCGAAGATTACGGATACTGCGAAAGCTGCGGCGTCGAAATCGGCCTGAAGCGCCTGGAAGCACGTCCCACTGCCACGCTGTGCATCGACTGCAAAACGCTTGATGAACTAAGAGAAAAACAGGTCGCAAAATGAAAATTTGGCGACTTGCTTTCAGTGAAGGGTAATCTTTATCTTAGACCAAGGTTATACCGAAACAATAATGCAAGTTGCCAAATGAATTATTCACGACCTAACGTTCCTCATGCAAACTTCCGTTACCCAGCCTGACCCTGCCCAGAACGAATTCCAGCGTCAAATGAATGGGCTGTTGTACAGCTTGCTTAAATGGGCTCAATTGTCAGAATTCTGGACCAAAGTGGACAAGGGTGCCGGCTGGTATCTCTATGCCGTTGGCGAGACTGTGCCAATCGCTCCCGCTACGCCAGCACAGGTGGAAAAATTCATCGTTGAAATGGATGCACTACTTCGGCAAGACCACCGCGAAAGCTACTGCGGCATCGTCTACGCTGACTGTCTGGACAAACCCTCTTTCATCAAGATCTATGACCCCAATCATTTGGGAGTCTCCTGCGGCTCAAGTAAAAATGCAATCTTGCCAGGCTGGATCATGAGCTTGGCACCTCCCACCGAACTGCATCTGAAATACGCCCTGCCCGCCAACCGCCAGCGCTGGTGGCAAGGACTTTTTTCTCAGAAATAAATTCGCCCATAAAAAAAGCCCCCTTGGCTTTCGCCAAGGGGGCTTTTTCATCCCCAAAACCCAAGATGGGGTTTAGGCTTCGCTACCTTCGGGTTTCTTCGCCACTACTGGCGCTTCTATCAGCGCCTTCATGGAAAGGCGTAAACGACCCTTCTCATCAGCCTCCAGCACCTTGACCTTAACGACTTGCCCTTCACTCAAATGATCGGAGACCGCATTCACCCGTTCGTGAGCGATTTGGGAAATATGCAGCAGACCATCCTTGCCCGGCAACACACTGACAATCGCACCGAAATCCAGCATTTTAATTACTTTACCTTCATAGGTCCGACCAACCTCAACTTCGGCGGTCAGCTCTTCAATGCGTCTCTTGGCCAGATCGCCGGCTTCCGAGCTCAGGCAGGCAATATTCACCGTGCCGTCCTCAGTAATGTCGATGGTAGTGCCGGTTTCCTCGGTCAGTGCACGGATCACCGCGCCGCCCTTGCCAATCACGTCACGGATTTTCTCCGGGTTGATCTTGATGGTGATAATCCGTGGTGCATACGCAGACATTTCTTGGCGAGCATGCGGCACAGCTTCGTGCATGATGCCGAGGATATGCATGCGGCCTTCACGCGCCTGACTGAGCGCAACCTGCATGATTTCCTTGGTGATACCCAGAATCTTGATATCCATCTGCAATGCAGTGATGCCTCTATCCGTACCAGCAACCTTGAAGTCCATGTCGCCGAGGTGATCTTCATCGCCCAGGATGTCCGTCAACACTGCAAAACGGTTGCCATCCTTGATCAGGCCCATGGCAATACCTGCCACGTGCGCTTTCATCGGTGCACCCGCATCCATCAGCGCCAGACAGCCGCCGCAGACTGAAGCCATCGAACTGGAACCATTCGACTCGGTAATTTCCGAAACCACGCGCATAGTGTAGCCAAATTCTTCAGGACTGGGCAAAGCCGCCACCAGCGCACGCTTAGCCAGGCGACCGTGACCAATTTCACGACGTTTCGGGGTGCCCACACGACCGCACTCACCCGTTGCGTAGGGAGGGAAGTTGTAATGCAGCAGGAAGCGATCTTTGTACTCGCCCTGCAATGCATCGATGGTCTGCTCGTCACGCCCGGTACCCAACGTGGCAACCACCAGCGCCTGGGTTTCGCCACGGGTAAACAGCACCGAACCATGCACGCGCGGCAGAACGCCGGTACGAATAGTAATCGGACGAACGGTACGTGTATCACGGCCATCAATGCGAGGTTCACCCTCGAGAATCTGGCTGCGCACGATCTTGGCTTCAAGATTCTCGAAGATCCCCTTGATCTGGTTGACACGGGCGGTATCCATATCTTCGGTAAGCAGTTCGCCCAGTACACGACTGCGAATCGCGTCGATTTTCTGGTAGCGGTCCTGCTTCTGGCGGACCTTGTAAGCTTCGTTCAACTCGGCCTGAGCCAACTGAGCGATCTTTTCGATCAGAGTCTGGTCCTGCTCTGGTGCCTTCCAATCCCATGGCGCAGCCGCCACTTCATCGGCAAGCTCGTTGATCAGGTTGATCACTGCCTGCATTTCATCATGGCCAAACACCACCGCACCCAGCATCACGTCTTCAGGCAGTTCCATGGCTTCGGATTCGACCATCAGGACAGCCGACTCGGTACCCGCGACGACCAAATCAAGCTGCGAAGCTTTCAGCTCTGTCGCCGTCGGGTTCAGCACGTACTCGCCATTAACATAAGCAACACGCGCAGCGCCAATTGGGCCATTAAAGGGGATGCCGGAAATCGCCAGAGCGGCGGAAGCGCCGATCAAGGCAGGAATGTCGGAATCGATTTCGCTCTCGGAAGACATGACGGTAGCAACGATTTGCACGTCATTGTAGAAACCCTCAGGGAAAAGCGGGCGCAACGGGCGATCGATCAAACGGGAGGTCAGGATTTCCTTTTCGGAGGGGCGACCTTCACGCTTGAAGAAACCGCCAGGTATCCGGCCAGCAGCGTAAGTCCGTTCCTGGTAATCGACCGTCAGCGGGAAAAAATCCTGCCCGGGTTTGACGCTTTTGGCGCCAACCACTGTAACCAGTACTACCGTATCATCCAGGCTAACCATAATGGCACCAGACGCCTGGCGGGCGATTTCTCCGGTTTCCAACGTCAGTGTATGACGCCCGAACGCAATACTTTTCTTGATATGGCTCAAAACGTTATCCTCTACTTAATCGTAATCTTCTTTATCGAGTCGGCAGGACTGCAACGCAACCTACACAATCTCTGCTCTATCCATTGCCGAATCCATCCTTGCGGAATCCTCGATCCCGGTGGAGGATGCGAGAAAACAGAAATTACTTACGCAAGCCGAGGCGCTCAATCAAGGTACGATAGCGGTCAACACTGCTGCCTCGCAGATAATCCAGCAGCTTGCGGCGTTTGCTGACCAGCTTTAGCAGACCACGGCGGGAATGATGATCCTTGGCATGGGTCTTGAAATGACCGGTAAGATCGTTGATGCGTGCAGTCATAAGGGCAACTTGCACTTCGGTCGAACCGGTGTCGCCCGTGGCTTTTTGATAATCCTGCACAATTTGTGCCTTTTGGGTGCTGTTCATTGACATAGTTTTCTCCACAAATAAAACGCGTTATTTTACCTTGTATTATGAGATATTCTCAAGTAATTCTCGCAGGTTAGCACCTGCGAAAAAATTCTGTTACACCGTACTCTCGACAATGAGCCTTTTGGGTGCAATCTTGCCGTCATCCGCAATCTCGCCAATGCCGACAAGGCACTTGTCTTCATCGTACAAAACCACTACTCCATCATGCACCTGCTTCGGCATCCAGATCGCCTGCCCTTGCCGAAAATAATAGGCGCTTTCCTGGTCCAGTATTATTTTTGGCAGCCCATTCAGCAGGCAGTCCGGCGGCAAAAGCCGTGCGTCCCTGGCTTCCAGGTCCAACCCATCGAGTTGCTCCAGGGTCACCGTTTGGCCAATTTCAAAACTGCCAATGCGCGTGCGCCTTAATGCCTGCATAAAGGCGCCACACCCTAGTACACGGCCCAAATCTTCCGCCAACACCCGAATATAGGTACCCTTGCTGCACGCAACCGTAACGCTCAACTCGTCACCAGCAAAGCTATCCAGAGTTAAGCTGTAAATCGTCACTGGCCGCGCCGCCCGTTCTATCTCAATCCCGGCACGGGCATAAGTATAAAGCGCCTTACCCTGAAATTTGAGTGCAGAATGCATTGGTGGCACCTGAAAAATAGGGCCAATAAACTGTTGCAACGCCTGTTCCACTTGGCCAAGCGATAGATCCACGGCTTTGCTGCTGGTCACTTCCCCCTCAGAGTCACCCGTGGTGGTGGTTTTCCCCAGTTTGAAAACCGCCTGATAGGTTTTGCCGGCATCCAGCAGAAACTGCGAAAACTTGGTCGCCTCGCCAAAGCAGATCGGCAACAAGCCCGTTGCTATCGGATCCAGGTTTCCGGTGTGCCCGGCCTTGGCGGCTTGATACAGTCGTTTGGCCTGCTGCAGAGCGCCATTCGACGAAATTCCGTAAGGCTTATCCAGCAGCAGAACACCGCTGATAGGACGCTTGATCCGTTTAAACTGCAATGGGCTATTCTTCTCGTTGATGCGCTTTATCTGAGGAAACCGCCTCGTCGATCAGTTGGGACAGACGAACCCCATGCTCGACGGAAGTATCATAGATAAAATGCAGCTGGGGCATGATCCGCAGCTTCATACGGTGCGCCAACTGCGAACGCAGGAAGCCGGCAGCATGCTCGAGGCCAGCCTGCGCCTTAGGTGCCTGCTCAGCTGCCTTCATCGTGGTGAAATACACCTTGGCATGGGCATAATCCGGGGTCACCTCAACACCAGTCAAGGTCACCATGCCGACACGGGGATCCTTTACTTCCATCTGGATCAGATCCGCCAGTTCGCGCTGAATTTGCTCGGCTACCCGGCTGGTTCGCAGAAAAGCTTTACCCATGATGGCACTTCCAGGTTATCCGTTGCATAAATCGGCGCCTAAAGGCTACGCGCAACTTCAATCATCTCATAAGCTTCGAGGTGATCGCCGACATTGAGATCGTTAAAGCCCTTCAGTGACAATCCGCATTCAAAACCGGATTTCACTTCCTTCACATCGTCCTTGAAACGTTTGAGGGAGTCCAACTCGCAAGTATGGATCACCACGCTATCACGCAACACTCGCACCATAGAACCACGTTTTATGGTGCCGTCGAGCACATAGCAACCAGCAACCGTACCCACCTTCGAAATCTTATACACTTCACGAACTTCCACCAAGCCGAGTACACTTTCTTTGCGCTCTGGCGCCAGCATGCCTGACAGCGCAGCTTTGATCTCATCCACCGCATCGTAAATAATAGTGTAGTAGCGTACATCCACTCCGGCGGACTGGACCAGCTTGCGTGCAGTCGCATCAGCCCGCGAGTTAAAGCCGATTACCACGGCTTTCGAAGCCAGAGCCAGATTGATATCGGACTCGGTAATCGCACCTACTCCGCTATGAATGATATTAACCTTAACTTCGTCGGTGGAAAGTTTCTGCAGTGCATGAGCAAGAGCTTCGTAGGAGCCTTGAACATCGGTCTTGATGATCAGCGGCAAAACTCTGACCTCGCCCTCACCCATCTGATCGAACATATTCTCAAGTTTCGCCGCATGCTGTTTGGCCAACTTCACGTCACGGAACTTACCCTGGCGGAACAACGCGATCTCACGCGCCTTGCGCTCGTCGTTCAGCACGATCACATCCTCGCCCGCCATCGGCACCTCTGACAAACCCTGGATCTCTACGGGAATGGAAGGCCCGGCCTCTTTCACCATGTCGCCGTTTTCATCCAGCATGGCCCGTACGCGACCGAAGGCCCCGCCAGCCAGAAGCATGTCGCCCGCCTTAAGCGTTCCAGTCTGCACAAGAATAGTCGCCACAGGACCACGCCCCTTGTCCAATCGCGCCTCAATCACCAAACCCTTGGCGGGAGCATTCTTTTGCGCTTTTAATTCTAGCACCTCAGCCTGCAACAACACGCCTTCAAGCAGTTCATCGATGCCCTCGCCGCTTTTGGCAGAAACCCCGACAAACATCGTATCTCCGCCCCAATCTTCAGGGACGACACCTTGTGCCACCAATTCCTGCTTAATACGTTCCGGATTGGCTTCTGGCTTATCAATCTTGTTCATTGCCACGACGACAGGCACGCCTGCCGCTTTGGCATGATGAACCGCTTCAATCGTCTGCGGCATCACGCCGTCATCGGCAGCCACTACCAGAATGACCACGTCAGTGGCTTTGGCGCCGCGCGCGCGCATCGCCGTAAAAGCCTCATGGCCCGGCGTATCGAGGAAGGTCACCATACCGCGTGGCGTTTCCACGTGATAGGCACCAATATGCTGGGTAATACCGCCAGCTTCGCCATGAGCAACGCGGGTACGGCGAATATAATCAAGCAAAGAGGTCTTGCCATGGTCGACGTGCCCCATTACCGTCACCACAGGTGCGCGCGGCTCCAGTTGCACCTCATGCACATCATCATCGGCCAGATAAGCTTCAGGGCTATCCAGTGCCGCCGGCTTGGCGACATGCCCCATTTCCTCGACCAGAATCATCGCGGTTTCCTGATCCAGCATCTGGTTGATCGTCGCCATGGTGCCCATCTTCATCATTACTTTGATGACTGCAGCTGCCTTTACCGCCATTTTTTGCGCAAGCTGCCCGACCGTGATGGTTTCTGGGATCATCACTTCGTAAATGATGGGTTCAGTCGGCATGGCAAAACCATGAGGTCCTTGGTCTTCCGCCTTGTGATGCGCCCCCCTGTCCTTACGGTTGCGCCATCCAGTTCCGGCCCCCATATCACCACGCACTTTGATACCACGCTTTTTACCCGCCGAATCAGCCCACGTGGTTTCCTTTTTCTTTGCTGCCTTTTTCTCGACTTTCTCACCCGGCTTTACGACAGGCTTATGTAGCGTACCTTCCGAAAGTGAGAGCTCTGGCACCTTGACAGGAGCTTGAGTCACAGCAACCGCAGATTCTGCAGCTGCCGCAGCTTGCGCCACTATTTCGGCTTGTCGGCGCAGACCCTTTTCCTGCTTTTCACGAATATCAGCGCTTTGACGTGCGAAAAGCGCTGATTGTTTACGTGCTTCTTCTTCGCGTTTGGCGATCTCCGCGTCGTGCAATTGCGGCTTAGCTCTTTTCTTCACTGCAGCGGCTGCGACTGGCACTTCAACCGGAGCAGCCTCAACGGGCACTTCAACCGGAGCGGCTTCGACCAAGGCTGCTTCGACTGGAGCGGCTTCGGCTGGCAACTCAACCGGAGCGACTTCGACTGATACTTCAACCGGAGCAGCCTCCACTGGCGCTTCCATCAGAGCGGCTTCATCCAAGGTCGCTTCGACCGGAGCGGCTTCGGCAATTTCTCGTTTAACAAAAACCCGCTTCTTCCGCACCTCCACCTGGATAGTACGCGCTTTGCCAGTACTGTCAGACTTCTTGATTTCAGTCGTTTCCTTGCGGGTCAGAGTGATTTTATTCTTCAGTTCTTTTGCGCCATGTGCACGACGCAAATAATCAAGCAACTGAGTCTTGTCTTGCTCAGTAAGCAAATCCTCGGACGCCGCTTTATTCACGCCCGCGGCCCGCAACTGTTCCAGCAACAGCGTTGCGGGCAAGCCCAGCTCGCCGGCAAATTGAGCCACGTTCATTTGTCCCATTTAGGTCTCCAGTACATTCTGCTCGCTATCGTCATGCAAACCACGGAGCGCGTGCCGTCATAATCAATTCCTTGGCGCGTTCACTATCCATCCCGGTCATTTCAACCAGATCGTCAACCGCCAAATCAGCCAGATCATCCATCGTCACCACGCCCTTGGATGCCAAGGCACGTGCTGTCTCATCATCCATTCCCTCCATCGCCAGCAATTCAGCTGAGGGAGCCTCCATTTTTTCCTCGCTGGCAATCGCTTCCGTCAGCAATGCATTGCGTGCGCGACTGCGGAGTTCATTGACCGTATCCTCATCAAAAGATTCAATTTCCAACATCTCTGAAAGAGGGACATAGGCCACTTCTTCAAGCGTGCCGAATCCCTCCTGCACCAAAATCCCTGCCACTTCTTCGTCAACGTCAAGCTTTAGCATAAACTGAGAAATAATCGCCGAGCTCTCTTCCTGGTTCTTCTGATCCGCCTCTTCCTCGGTCATGATGTTCAAGGTCCAGCCTGTCAACTCACTAGCCAGGCGCACATTCTGCCCGAGGCGACCAATGGCCTGCGCCAGTTGCTCCTCCTCTACCACCACGTCCATGCTATGCTTTTCTTCGTCCACCACGATGCTGCTGATTTCCGCAGGTGCCAAAGCATTGATCACAAACTGAGCGGGTTCGGGCGACCACAATATGATGTCCACTCGTTCCCCAGCAAGTTCAGAGGTCACTGCCTGTACGCGTGAACCACGCATACCAACGCAAGTTCCAATTGGGTCAATGCGCTGATCGTTTGATTTAACGGCAATCTTTGCGCGCACACCCGGGTCTCTCGCAGCCGATTTTATTTCAAGCAAACCATCCTCAATTTCAGGAACTTCCAGATCAAACAGCTTGACTAGAAACTCGGGCGCAATGCGAGACAAAATCAATTGTGGGCCGCGGCCTGCCCGGTCAACTCGGGACAGATATGCTCGCACACGGTCGCCAATCCGAAGATTTTCCTTGGGAATCATTTGGTCACGTGGCAGTAACGCCTCGATCCGCCCCGATTCAATAATGGCGTTCCCCCGCTCCATCCGCTTAATGGTTCCAGTAACAAGAAACTCCTTGCGCTCCAGAAAGTCGTTCAGTATCTGTTCACGCTCAGCTTCACGAATTTTCTGCAAGATCACCTGCTTGGCAGCCTGCGCACCTATACGGCCAAACTCAACCGGCTCAAGCGGTTCTTCAACATAGTCATCCAGTTCTATTTCTGGGTCGCGCTCTTTGGCCACCATCAGGCCAATCTGACGCTCAGGAAACTCAACGGCATCATCGGGAACCACATGCCAGAGACGAACTGAGGAATACTCACCGGTCTCGCGATCAAGGTCAACGCGCACTTCAACGTCCTCATGAAAACGCTTTTTTGTCGCGGAGGCCAACGCCAATTCCAGCGCAGAAAAAATCACATCCTTAGAGACGTTCTTCTCCCGCGACATCACATCCACGACCAGCAAAATCTCACGACTCATACACCCTCCGGCTATATATTCGGTATCAAACGTGCCTTGTCTATATTGGCAATGTTCAGCGTCAACAGCGCACCATCAACTTCAAGTTGCAGTACGCCATCCTTAACACCACGCAAAACACCTGCATAATTCTTCCTGCCAGCAAGCGCAATCCGCAATTTAATCTGCGCACGCTCACCGTTAAAACGAATAAAATCCGCTTCCTTCTTCAAAACCCTGTCAAGGCCTGGAGATGACACCTCCAACCGGTCATAATCGCAGTCCATCTCGACCGCCAACAATCGCGATAGATGGTTGCTCACGAACGCGCAATCATCGACACTAATTCCTGCCGGCTTATCGATAAACAAACGAAGGGACTTACCCCGCTGCGACACCTCGAGGTCTACGAACTCATACCCCAGACCGGTTACCGTGGATTCCAGCAAACCGTATAAATCCATATCTCCGCCACAAATAAAAAATGGGCTGACAGCCCATATACGATCCGCGCATTATAGCAAATATTCAGTATGAATGAAACATCAACTGGCATACGGTTTATTAAGTTGGAACTTTGAACCCTACTTACAACCCACCTGATTTTTCTAAGCTATAAAAAACAAAACCCCCTGCAGCTTTCACTGAGGGGGTCTGTCTTGTTGGGAGCCTGGCGGTGACCTACTTTCACATGGGTAATCCACACTATCATCGGCGCACGTTCGTTTCACTTCTGAGTTCGGGATGGGATCAGGTGGGTCCAAACTGCTATGGCCGCCAAGCATAACTGGCTGCTGAAGGGGATGTTTTCCCTTCGGCTAAAAACTGGAAGAAGTAAAGTGGGATATTGTATCTTTTCAATTGCGCTTAAGGTTATAGGATCAAGCCTCACGGTCAATTAGTATCAGTTAGCTTAACGCATTACTGCGCTTCCACACCTGACCTATCAACGTTGTGGTCTTCAACGAACCTTTAGAGGGATCAAGTCCCTGGGAAGTCTCATCTTGAGGCAAGTTTCCCGCTTAGATGCTTTCAGCGGTTATCTCTTCCGAACATAGCTACCCGGCGATACGACTGGCGTCATAACCGGTACACCAGAGGTTCGTCCACTCCGGTCCTCTCGTACTAGGAGCAGCCCCCCTCAAACTTCCAACGCCCACTGCAGATAGGGACCAAACTGTCTCACGACGTTTTAAACCCAGCTCACGTACCACTTTAAATGGCGAACAGCCATACCCTTGGGACCGGCTACAGCCCCAGGATGTGATGAGCCGACATCGAGGTGCCAAACTCCCCCGTCGATATGAACTCTTGGGGGGAATCAGCCTGTTATCCCCGGCGTACCTTTTATCCGTTGAGCGATGGCCCTTCCATACAGAACCACCGGATCACTATGACCTGCTTTCGCACCTGCTCGACCTGTCCGTCTCGCAGTTAAGCAACCTTATGCCATTGCACTATCAGCACGATTTCCGACCGTACCTAGGTTACCTTCGTACTCCTCCGTTACTCTTTGGGAGGAGACCGCCCCAGTCAAACTGCCTACCATACACGGTCCCCGATCCAGATAATGGACCTAGGTTAGAACCTCAAACACATCAGGGTGGTATTTCAACGTCGGCTCCATCGGAACTAGCGTCCCGACTTCAAAGCCTCCCACCTATCCTACACAGATATGTTCAAAGTCCAATGTAAAGCTACAGTAAAGGTGCACGGGGTCTTTCCGTCTAGCAGCGGGTAGATTGCATCTTCACAAACACTTCAACTTCGCTGAGTCTCGGGTGGAGACAGTGTGGCCATCGTTACTCCATTCGTGCGGGTCGGAACTTACCCGACAAGGAATTTCGCTACCTTAGGACCGTTATAGTTACGGCCGCCGTTTACCGGGGCTTCGATCAAGAGCTTGCACCCCATCAATTAACCTTCCGGCACCGGGCAGGAGTCACACCCTATACGTCCACTTTCGTGTTTGCAGAGTGCTGTGTTTTTATTAAACAGTCGCAGCCACCAATTCACTGCAACCCCTATCTGCTTCATCCGCGAGGGACTACACATACCAGGGGCGCACCTTCTCCCGAAGTTACGGTGCTAATTTGCCGAGTTCCTTCACCCGAGTTCTCTCAAGCGCCTTAGAATTCTCATCCTGCCCACCTGTGTCGGTTTGCGGTACGGTCTCTATATAACTGAAGCTTAGAGGCTTTTCTTGGAAGCATGGTATCACTCACTTCATCCTCAATGAGGACTCGTCATCACGTCTCGACCTAAGCTCTCCGGATTTGCCTAAAGAACCAGCCTACACGCTTAAACCGGGACATCCAACACCCGGCCGAGCTAACCTTCTCCGTCCCCCCATCGCATTATACAAAGGTATCGGAATATTAACCGATTTCCCATCAGCTACGCATTTCTGCCTCACCTTAGGGGCCGACTCACCCTGCGCCGATGAACGTTGCGCAGGAAACCTTGGGCTTTCGGCGAGGGAGCTTTTCACTCCCTTTATCGCTACTCATGTCAGCATTCGCACTTCTGATACCTCCAGCATCCTTCTCAAGACACCTTCGCAGGCTTACAGAACGCTCTCCTACCACCTAAACATCCATGAGAATGTCTAGATCCGCGTCTTCGGTGCATAGTTTGAGCCCCGTTACATCTTCCGCGCAGGACGACTCGACCAGTGAGCTATTACGCTTTCTTTAAAGGATGGCTGCTTCTAAGCCAACCTCCTGGCTGTCTGTGCCTTCCCACTTCGTTTTCCACTTAACTATGCTTTGGGACCTTAGACGGCGGTCTGGGTTGTTTCCCTCTTGACACCGGACGTTAGCACCCGATGTCTGTCTCCCGTAAAATTACTCCTCGGTATTCTTAGTTTGCCATGGGTTGGTAACCAGCAATAGGCCCCTAGCCATAACAGTGCTTTACCCCCGAGGGTATATTACGAGGCACTACCTCAATAGTTTTCGGAGAGAACCAGCTATTTCCAAGTTTGTTTGGCCTTTCACCCCTATCCACAGCTCATCCCCTAACTTTTCAACGTTAGTGGGTTCGGACCTCCAGTGAGTGTTACCTCACCTTCATCCTGGCCATGGATAGATCACTTGGTTTCGGGTCTACACCCAGCAACTTGACGCCCTTATCAGACTCGGTTTCCCTACGCCTCCCCTATTCGGTTAAGCTTGCTACTGAATGTAAGTCGCTGACCCATTATACAAAAGGTACGCAGTCACCCCTGCTTTAAACGCTCTAAGATCAGTGAGGAGCGAGGAGTGAGGAGTGAGGGGTCAAAAGCTTTCGCTCTCACTCCTCACTCCTCACTCTTTACTCCTCACCGCCTAAAGCGCAAAGCGCTTAAAGCAGGGGCTCCCACTGTTTGTATGCATGCGGTTTCAGGATCTATTTCACTCCCCTCCCGGGGTTCTTTTCGCCTTTCCCTCACGGTACTAGTTCACTATCGGTCGATTACGAGTATTTAGCCTTGGAGGATGGTCCCCCCATATTCAGACAAGGTTTCTCGTGCCCCGCCCTACTTGTCGCAACCCTAGTTCCACACTCGAATTTTTACATACGGGGCTATCACCCACTATCGCCGGACTTTCCAGACCGTTCTGTTAATTCGTGTGCTAAAAGTTGCAAGGCTCTTCCGTGTTCGCTCGCCACTACTTACGGAATCTCGGTTGATTTCTTTTCCTGCAGCTACTTAGATGTTTCAGTTCGCTGCGTTCGCTCTACCCTCCCTATGTATTCAGGAGGGAGTACCCTTGCGGGTGGGTTTCCCCATTCGGATATCCACGGATCAAAGCTTGCTTGTCAGCTCCCCGTGGCTTTTCGCAGACTGCTACGTCCTTCATCGCCTGTAATCGCCAAGGCATCCACCACATGCACTTATTCGCTTGATCCT